>NZ_JBEZEV010000077.1:0-34119 GCF_040649055.1 Micromonospora sp. NPDC049060 | reverse complement strand
GCCCCCCCCCGGGGGGGGGGGGCCGCCCGGATTGGTCGGGGCGGGCCTCGCCGCGCTCCCGGCCCGGGCGCGGGCGGCCGGCCCGTCGCCGGCCGCCCCCGCCGCCACCCGGGACACCCACACGGTCACCCTGATCACCGGCGACGTGGTCACGGTGACCACCTCCGCCGACGGCAAGGCCACCGCCGAGGTCGACCGGCCCGACGACGCCACCGGCGGCGTACGCTTCCGCCAGAGCGGCGACGACCTGTACGTCCTGCCCGACGAGGCCCTGCCGCTGCTGGACGGCGACAAGCTCGACCGGCGGCTGTTCAACGTCACGGACCTCATCGAGATGGGGTACGACGACGCGAAGACCCCGACGCTGCCGCTGATCGCGGCGTACACCCCGGCGAAGGCCCGCGCGGCGAAGCCGACGGCGCCGCGCGGCGCGAAGCTCGTCCGCGACCTGCCCAGCATCCAGGGCGCGGCACTGTCCACCGAGAAGAAGCACGCCCGCACCTTCTGGTCCACCGTCGCGCCCGCCTCGGCGACGGCACCGGCCCGGGCCCTCGGCGGCGGGGTGACGAAGCTCTGGCTCGACGGCCGGGTGACGGCGGCGCTGAAGGAGAGCGTGCCGCAGGTCGGCGCGCCCGCCGCGTGGGCCGCCGGGTACGACGGCAGCGGGGTGCGGGTCGCGGTGCTCGACACCGGGGTCGACCCCGCCCACCCCGACCTGGTCGACCAGGTCGACCAGGTCGACGACAAGGTCAGCTTCGTGCCGGGCGAGGACACCTCCGACGTCCACGGGCACGGCACCCACGTCGCCTCGACGATCGCCGGCACCGGCGCGGCCTCGGCGGCGGCAACCGGGGCGTCGCCCCGGGCGCGGACCTGATCGTCGGCAAGGTGCTCGACAACGGCGGGTCCGGCCTGGACTCCTGGATCATCGCCGGCATGCAGTGGGCGGCCGAGTCCGGGGCCGACGTGGTCAACATGAGCCTCGGCGACGGCTCGCTGACCGACGGCACCGACCCGATGACCGCCGCCGTGGAGACGCTCTCCGCGCGGCACGGCACGCTCTTCGTCGTCGCCTCCGGCAACGCCGGCCCGCAGACCATCGGGTCACCCGGCACCGCGCCGAGCGCGCTGACGGTCGGCGCGGTCGACAAGCAGGACGCGCTGGCGGGCTTCTCCAGCACCGGCCCGCTGGCCCGCACCGGCGCGCTCAAGCCGGACCTCGCCGCGCCCGGCGTCGGGATCGTCGCGGCCCGCTCGCAGCAGTCCGCCGGCGAAGGCGCGTACCGGAGCATGGACGGCACCTCGATGGCCACGCCGCACGTCGCCGGGGCCGCCGCGACGCCGGCAAGCAGCTCATCGCCGCGACCCGGAGCGGGCCGCGGAAGCTGACCGTCACCCGGGTCCCGTACGCCAACTACGTCTACGACCTGGCCCGGGTCTGGCCCGGGCAGGTGCCGGACCAGCCGCTCGTCTACCACCCCCGGCAGCGGGACCTGGGCCGGATCGACGCCCGCTACCACGCGGCCGTCGACTCCCCCGGCTCCGGCTACCGCTACGACATGGTCTTCAGCCCCTCGTTCGGCTTCCCGGAGAGCGAGTCGCACCCCGGCACCCGCACCGAGTGGGTCACGCCCGACGTGGTCTGGCACGAGGTGCACCACCAGGGCAGCTGGACCGACACGGCCTACCTCAACACGTACGCCAAGGGCACCACGACCAGGCTGGACTGGTTCGCGCCGGCCGTCCGGCCGGCCTTCAGCCGGGGGCTCGCGCTGCGCAACAGCCGATACGGGGACTACATGACCCTGAACGTGCAGGCCTGGAGCCCGTCGGGCGACGTGCTGGAGCACGGCGGCAACCTGGAGTGGGGCTCGGTGCCGACCAACCTCAAGCTCCACCAGGGCGACAAGCTGGTGGACGAGAACACCTGGAGCTCGGACCTGCAGTGGACGCCCGTGCCCGCCGGCACGCTGCCGTACCGCCTGGTGCTGGACGCCTCGCGGCCGGCCGACCAGTGGCGGCTGTCCACCCGCACGCACACCGAGTGGGACTTCGTCTCCAGCTCGAACGACGCCGACAACTTCGTGCCGTTCGGTTCGCGCAGGTGCAGCACGCCGCCCGCACGGAGGTACGCAGCTTCGTCACCACCCCGTTCATCGCCGTACCGCCGGGCGCCAACGCGGTGGAGTCGGCGGTGGTCGGCCAGGGGGTGCGCTTCCGCGTCGTCATCGACCGGCCGACACTGGCCGAACCGGGGGTGGTCGCCGAGACGCTGGAGTCGCTGCGCGACGGCGTCCAGGTGCGGGTGGTGGACCACCTGCCGATCAAGCTGATCCTGGCCGACGCGGAGCTGGCCCTGGTGCCGTTGACCGCCGTACCCGGTGGCGAGCCCGGTGCGGTGCTGCTGCACCGCACCGGGCTGCTGGCGGCGATGGACGCGCTGTTCGAGATCGTCTGGCAGCACGCCCACCCGCTCGACTCGTCGGCCCTGACCGCCCCCGCCGGCGACAGCGCCGACCGCCAGGCGGCCGACGGCCCGACCGCACTCGACCGGAAGATCATGGCGCTGTTGCTGGCCGGGCTCACCGACCCGGTCGTCGCCGCCCAGCTCGACCTGTCGTTGCGGACCCTCCAGCGGCGCCTGCGCCACCTCATGGACCTCGCGGGGGTGAAGACCCGGATGCAGCTCGGCTGGCACGCCGCGCGCCACGGCTGGGCCTGACGGGGCCGCGGGCCCGGCGAGCCCGCGGCACGGCCGGCGCACACCAGGACGCCCGCCCCCGCGAACGCGACGGTGATGTCGGCGAGGGCGGCCGTCAGCCGGGGCGTCAGGAGAAGAGGCCGCGGCGTTGCAGCGACTGACGGATCCAGCCGTCGAGCTGGGGGGCGAAGTCGGTGCGCTCCGCGGTGGCGTGGTCGACGGCGAAGCGGCCGAAGGCGTCCCGGCCCTCGGTGAACAGCCCGCCGCGCTTGTCCAGCTCCAGTACCACCTGGATCTGCTGCGGGTCGGTGACGAGGGTGACCTCCAGCTGGTTGATCGCCCCGGCGTACTGCGGCGCCGGGTAGAACTCGATCTCCTGGTAGAAGGGCAGGGTCTGCCGTACGCCGTAGATGTGACCCCGCTCCACGTCGGCCCTGGCGAACCGGAAGCCCAGCCGCAGGAACGCCTCCAGGATCTTCTGCTGGGACGGCAGCGGGTGCACCGCCACCGCGTCCAGGTCGCCCTTGTCCACCGCGCGGGCCACCTCCAGCTCCGTACGCAGCCCCATCGTCATGCCGTGCAGGTGCTGCCCGTACAGCTCGGTGAGCGGCGTCTCCCACGGCACGGCGAAGCGGAACGGGATGTCGTGGCGCTGCCCCGGGGCGAGCTGGAAGGCGCCGGTCGCGGCCTGCCGGTGGAACTCCTGCGTGGTCTCGTAGTCGTTGTCGCCGCTCTCGACCTCGACCCGGGTGACCAGGCCCAGGGCGACGTACGACACGTCGACGAGGTGATCGCCGCCGGCCACGTGGATGACGCCCTCCAGCTGGCCGCCGGGGCGGCAGTTCGGATTCGTCAGCACGGTTTCCACGGACGGGCCACCCACACCCATCGCCTGCATGAGCCGCTTGAAGACCACGACACCCTCCACAACCTGTTCGGTACGCCGACGTCGCCGGCGGGCCGGCCGTGCGGGCCGACCGCTGGCACGGTAACCGCCGGCGGCAACCAGCGCTCGGCGACGAGCCGCCCACGCTGAGCAGGGCATCGACGGAATTCGTGTCGGTTCCCCGATCGCCTCACTCCCGTTTCACGCCCCGCCCGCCAAGCTGTGTGTCACACCGGCACCACTGGGCCGGATCCAACGGCACAGACGTGGACACGGGGAGAAACTGAGATGGCCCTGCAGATGACGGAGCACCGGACGCGCCCTGCCGGCACCACCGAGGCCGCGAGCGCCACCGACACCCTGACCGACCTCGACGCCACCGACGAGCGCGGCGTCTCCACGGACCTGGTCCGGGCATACCTGAACGGGATCGGCCGGACGAAGCTGCTGACCGCCGCCCAGGAGGTCGACCTCGCCAAGCGGATCGAGGCCGGGCTGTTCGCCGAGGAGAAACTCGCGACCTGCACCCCCGTCTCGACGGAGTTGCGGGCCGACCTGGGGCTGATCGTCGCGCAGGGCCGCGCCGCGAAGGACCACCTGCTGGAGGCCAACCTGCGCCTGGTGGTCAGCATCGCCAAGCGGTACACCGGTCGCGGCATGGCGTTCCTCGACCTGATCCAGGAGGGCAACCTCGGCCTGATCCGCGCGGTCGAGAAGTTCGACTACGCCAAGGGCTACAAGTTCTCCACGTACGCCACCTGGTGGATCCGGCAGGCGATCACCCGGGCCATGGCCGACCAGGCCCGCACCATCCGCATCCCGGTGCACATGGTCGAGCAGGTCAACCGCATGGTCCGGGCCCGCCGCGAGCTCTCCGTCTCGCTGGGCCGCGAGCCCACCGTCGCCGAGGTCGCCCTGGCCATGGACATCCCGGAGTTCCAGGTCATCGAGCTGATCTCGTACGACCGGGAGCCGGTGAGCCTCGACCAGGCGGTCGGTGAGGACGGCGAGAGCGCGCTCGGCGACTTCGTCGCCGCCGTCGACCCGAGCGCCGAGCCGGGCGACGCCGCCGCGCAGGGCGAGCTGCGCAACGAGGTCAGCATCGTGCTGTCCACCCTGTCGCAGCGGGAGCAGGCCGTGATCCGGCTCCGCTTCGGCCTCGACGACGGCCGGCAGCGCACCCTCGACGAGGTCGGCCGGGAGTTCGGCCTGTCCCGGGAGCGGATCCGGCAGATCGAGAAGGTGACGCTGCTGAAGCTGCGTGACCCGGAGCGGGCGCAGCGCCTGGAGGCGTACGCCTGCTGACGTTCCTGGACCACGCGAGGCCCCGGCGGTTCGCCGGGGCCTCGCGTCCGTCCGGGCCGTGGTCCTTGATCCCGGCTGCCCGACGGGCTACCAATAGCCATGAACTGGACCCTGGAAGTGGTGGTCGTGCCGGTCTCCGACGTGGACCGGGCCAAGGCGTTCTACGCCGACCGGCTCGGCTTCGCCGTCGACCACGACACGACGTTCGGCGACGACGCGCGGATCGTGCAGCTGACCCCGCCCGGCTCAGGCTGCTCGATCGTGATCGGCAGGGGACCGCTGCCCGAGATGCCACCCGGCTCGCTCAAGGGCATCCAGCTCGTCGTGCCCGACCTGCGCCGGGCGCGGGCGGAGCTGGTCGAGCGCGGCGTCGAGGTCAGCGAGATCCAGGTGCTCGGCGAGAATCCGCGCCCGGTGCCGGACCCACTGGACAACGTCGGTTTCGTCCACTTCGCCGACCCCGACGGCAACGCCTGGTCCGTGCAGCAGATCTCCAGCCGGGCGGCCTGACCGGTTCGGCCGCCGCACCGCGAAGTGTCAGGAAGGGCACCTTCCTCTACACCAGACGTTAGGAAGGTGCCCTTCCTTACAGGCGGCGAGGGCCGGTGTCGGGGCGGGCCACGGCGGAGCCGACCCGCACGGTCGCGTGCAGCACCGAGATGCCGTCGGGGCGGGCGAGCACCGGGTTGAGGCTCAGCGCGCGGACCCGGGGCTGCTCGTCGGCGAGCCGCCCCACCCGCAGCAGCAGGTCCGCCAGGGCCGCCCGGTCCACCGGCGCCGCGCCGCGGTGCCCGCGCAGCAGCGGCGCCGCCCGGGGCTCGTCGACCAGCTCGGCCGCGTCCAGGTCGGTCAGCGGCACCGCCCGCCAGGCCCGGTCACCGAGCAGCTCCGTGGCGACGCCGCCCAGCCCGAAGCCGACCACCGGGCCGAACGCCGGGTCCTCCACCAGCTCGACCACGCAGGCCACACCGGGCGGGACCATCGGCTGCACCAGGACGTCCGCGCCGAAGACCGCCGACATCTCCGCGTACGCGCGGTGCACCGTGGCCGGGTCGGGCAGGTCGAGCCGGACCGCGCCGAGGTCGAGGCGGTGCCGCAGACCGGGGGCGGCGGCCTTGAGGGCCACCGGAAAACCCAGCCGGGTCGCCGCGTCGACGGCCGCCGCGGCGGAGCGCGCCGGCACCGACTCGACCACGTCGATCCCGTACGCCGCGAGCAGTCCCGCCGGGTCGAGGGCCTCCGGCCGCAGGGCGGCGTGCGCCGCCTCCCGGTCCACCCGGGGCAGCTCCGGCGGCACCCCGGCGGGCCGGCGCAGCCAGTCGGCGTACGCGGTGACCCGGGCGAGGGCGCGCACGGCCTCCTCCACGCTCGGGTAGGCGGGCACCCCAGCGGGCGTACGGCCGACCAGGAACGTCGCCACGGCCGGCTTGCCGGCGGCGAACGCGCTCGGCAGCGCGGCGGTGAAGTCCGACTCCGTGTCGGTGAGCTGGCCGGGCAGCGGCGGGGCGAACACCACCACCAGCGCGTCCACCTCGCCGTCGGCTCCCGCCTCGGCGAGCGCGGCGGTGAACTCGGCCACCCTGGCGCGCGGGCCGACGTCGCGCGGGTAGCCCCGGGCGACGGTGAGCCCCTGCGCGGCGCAGGCGGTGGCCGCCAGCCCCGTCAGCGCCGAGGAGTTGCCGACCACGCCGACCCGACGGCCGGCGGGCAGCGGCTGGTGGGCCAGCAGCACCCCGACGTCGAGCAGCTCGGCGACGGTGTCGACCCGGATCACGCCGGAGTGGGCGAACAGCGCGGCGACCGCCACCTCGTCCGGGCCGGCGGAGTCGCCCACCCCGGGCGGCCGGGCCGGCGAGGCGAGCGCCACGACGGGCTTGTCCCGGCCGATCCGGCGCGCCAGCCGGGCGAACTTGCGCGGGTTGCCGAACGTCTCCAGGTACAACATGATCACGTCGGTGCCGGCGTCGTCCTGCCAGTACTGGAGCAGGTCGTTTCCCGAGACGTCGGCCCGGTTGCCGGCCGAGACGAAGCTCGACAGGCCCAGCCCTCGCCGGTCGGCCTCGGCCAGCAGCGCCACCCCGAACGCGCCGGACTGGCTGAAGATGCCCACCCGGCCGGGCACCGGCAGCCGGGGGGCGAGGGTGGCGTTGAGGCGTACCGCCGGGTCGGTGTTGGCCACCCCCAGGCAGTTCGGGCCGACCACGCGCATGCCCGCCGCGTACGCCGCGCGGACCAGCGCGCGCTGCGCGGCCGCGCCCTCGCCGCCGGCCTCGGCGAAGCCCGCCGAGATGACCACCAGGCCGTGCGCCCCCGCGGCGGCCGCGTCGGCCACCACCTCGATCGCCGCCTCCGGTGGGACCGCCACCACGGCCAGGTCGACCGGCACGCCGGCATCGGCCGCCGAGGAGTACGCGGGCAGCCCGGCGACCGTCGTCGCGCCCGGGTGCACCGGGACCACCGCGCCGAGGTAGCCGCCGTCGCGCAGGTGCCCGAGCACCGCCGCGCCGACGCCCTGCCCGGTGGCGCTGGCGCCGTAGACGGCGACGCCGCGCGGGGCGAGCAGCCGGGCGACGGAGCGGGCCTCGGTGCGGTGCTCCCGGCCGCGCTGCACCTCCAGCGTCGCGTCGGTGGGGGCGATCGGGAAGCTCAGGTGCACCACGCCGTCGGCGAACTGCCGCTGCACCTGGTAGCCGAAGTCGGAGAAGACCCGCAGCATCGCGCCGTTGGCCGGGAGCACCTCCGCCACGAAGTTGGCGATGTCGTTGCGGCGGGCCGCGTCGGCCAGGTGCTCCAGCAGCACCGAGCCGATGCCCCGGCCCTGGTAGGCGTCCTCGACCACGAACGCCACCTCGGCCTCGGGGGCCTGCGGGCCGAGCCGCTCGTAGCGGCCGACGGCGACGATCCGCTCGCCGACCAGCACCACGAACGCCTCCCGGTCACGGTGGTCGACGTTGACGAAACGTTGCAGGTCGCGCTCGGGGATGCGCGGGTACGGCGAGAAGTAGCGCAGGTAGCGGGTGCGCTCGGAGAAGCGCGAGTGCATCGCCACGATGCCCGGCCCGTCCGACGGGTGGATCGGCCGCAACTGCACGGTGCTGCCGTCGCTGAGCAGCACGTCCACCGGTTGTTCCACAGCGGTCACCTGTGCGGTCCCCTCCGCCCGCCGGATCAGTCGCGCGGGTCGTGCGGATCGAGCCCGAACAGCGGGAAGGCGGTCTTGCGGGCCGCCGCGATCGCCCGGTCCACGGCACTCGGCTCGCCGGTCGGCTGCCACGGCTCGTACGCCGGGTCCACGTCGTCGGTCATCCGCAGCGGGATCTGCCGGCCCGGCCGGCGCGCGCCGGCCAGCTCCCGCCATGCCGGCGGGGTCAGCGTCGCCGGGTCGACGGGCTCCCCGGCCGCCACCGCGAGCAGGTGCGTCCAGGCCCGGGGCACCACCTCGACCAGCGCGTACCCGCCGCCGCCGGTGGCCACCCAGCGGCCCTCGCAGAGCTCGTCGGCGAGCGCCCGCAGGGCCAGGTAGGTGGCGCGCTGCCCGTCCACGGAGAGGTTCAGGTCGGCGAGCGGGTCGAGCCGGTGTGCGTCGGCCCCGCACTGCGTCACCAGCACCTGCGGCCGGAACGCGCGCAGCACCGACGGCACCACCGCGTGGAAGGCGCGCTGCCAGCCCGCGTCGTTCAAGCCGGGCGGCAGCGGAAGGTTGACGGCGCTGCCCTCGGCGCCCGGCCCGCCCGTCTCGTCGGGAAAGCCGGTGCCCGGGAAGAGCGCCAGCGGCGTCTCGTGCACGCTGACCGTGAGCACCCGGGGGTCGTTCCAGAAGACCTGCTGCACCCCGTCGCCGTGGTGCACGTCCACGTCCACGTACGCGACCCGCTCCGCGCCCAGGTCGAGCAGGCGGGCGATGGCCACCGCCGGGTCGTTGTAGACGCAGAACCCGGAGGCCCGGGCCGGCATGGCGTGATGCAGGCCGCCGGCCACGTTGACCGCCCGCCTGGCCTCGCCCCGCCAGACCGCCTCGGCCGCCGCCACCGTGGCGCCGGCGACGAGCGCGCTGGACTCGTGCATCCCCTCGAAGACCGGGTTGTCGGAGGTGCCGAGCCCGAAGCCGGCGAAGAGCGGATCGCGGGGGGCGACCTTCACCGCGGCGAGGTAGCGCGGGTCGTGCACGCGGCTCAGCAGCGCGTCGTCGGCCGGCTCCGGCTTCACCAGCCGCACCCCGGGACGCGCGAGGACGCCCAGCTCCCGGGCGAGGGCGAAGGTCAACTCCAGCCGTACCGGGTCGAGGGGATGGTCCCCCATGTCGTAGGCGAGCAGCGACTCGTCCCACACCACCACCGTGTCGTCGGACATGGCCCCATCGTCGCACGCGCACCCCGGCACGCCCACGCACGCGCTGCTCAGCCGCCGGGTGTCGCCCGGCCCCCGGTCCCCGTTGCCCGCTCGGCCGTCTGGTCCCGTCGGCGCCCGTTGCCCGCTCAGCCGTCTGCCCCGCCGGCGCCCGTTGCCCGTTCAGCCGGTCGGGGGCGCTCCGGTGGCCACCGGGCGGGCCGGGTCGGCTACCCAGTTGCTCCACGAGCCGACGTAGAGCGCGGCGTCCGGGCGGCCGGCCAGGTGCAGCGCGAACACGGCCTGCGCGGCGGTCACCCCCGACCCGCAGTACGCCCCCACCGGCCGATCCTCGCCCACCCCGGCGGCGGCGAACCGCTCGCGCAGCGCCTCGGCCGCGGGGAACCGGCCCTCGGCGACGTACTCGCCGGCGGGCAGGTTCACCGCGCCGGGGACGTGACCGGCGACCGGGTCGATCGGCTCAGTCTCGCCCCGGTAGCGGGGCGCGGCGCGCACGTCGAGCAGGACACCGTCGTCGGCCGCGGCCAACCGGGCCGCCTCCCCCGCGTCGAGCACCGGCAACGCCCCGGGCCGCACCTCCACGTCGCCCGGCTCCGGGGTCGGCACCTCCGTGTTGACGGGCAGCCCGGCGGCCAGCCACGCCGGGAAGCCGCCGTGCAGCAGCCGTACCGGCCGGTGGCCCGCCCAGCGCAGGGTCCACCAGGCGCGGGCGGCGGCCATGCCGTCGCCGCCGTCGTACACCACGACGGGACGACCGGCGCGCACGCCGGCGGCCCGCAGCGCGGCCTGGAGGGCGGCGGCGTCGGGCAGCGGGTGGCGGCCGGCGGGGCCGGGCGGCCCGCAGAGCGCGGTGTCCATATCGACGAAGACCGCGCCGGGCAGGTGACCGGCGGCGTAGTCCTCCCGACCCGGCGCGCCGACGAGCCGCCAGCGCACGTCGAGCAGCGTGGGCGGGTCGGGCTGGCCGAGTTCGACCGCGAGCCGACCGGCCTCGACAAGGAGATCATCGGAGGCGGACATGGCGTCCAGTCAACACCATCGCGGCACCGACCTGGCGGTTCGCCGTGGGTCGTTCGCTGAACGCCGAGGTAGCATCGTTGGCCGGAGGTCCGCTGACGTGAAGCATGATCTGGTCGACACGACCGAGATGTACCTCAAGACCATCCTCGAGCTGGAGGAGGAGGGGGTTCCGCCGCTGCGTGCCCGCATCGCCGAACGGCTGGGGCAGAGCGGGCCGACCGTCAGCCAGACCGTCGCCCGGATGGAGCGCGACGGCCTGCTGACCGTCGAGGGCGACCGCCACCTGGCGCTCACCGCGCACGGCCGCAGCAACGCGGTCTCCGTGATGCGCAAGCACCGCCTCGCCGAGCTGCTGCTGGTCAACGTGATCGGGATGCCCTACGAGGAGGCCCACGAGGAGGCCTGCCGGTGGGAGCACGTGATGAGCGACGCCGTCGAGAAGCGGGTCTACGACCTGCTGAACCGGCCGACCCGCTCGCCGTACGGCAACCCGATCCCGGGGCTGGACGAGCTGGGCACGCCGGAGCAGACGACAGCCGCCCCGATCGAGGGCGAGCGCAACCTGGCGTTCCCCGGGCTGTCGGGGCCGGTCGTGGTGCGACGCATCTGCGAGAGCGTGCAGACCGACGCGGACGTGCTCCGGCAGCTGCACGCCGCCGGCGTCGACCCGGGCGCGACCGTCACGGTGGCGCAGGAGCGTGACGGGGTCTCGATTGACCGCTCGGGCGACCGCATCAGGCTGCCGCGCGAGGTGGCCTCCCGGGTCTTCGTCGCCGCCCACTGACCCATCCCGCCCGCGTGCGGTGGGTTCAGACCGCGCGGGTGCGAGCTGTCGGGCCAGGGAGACCAGGGCGGTGGTGAGCTTCTCGGCCTCGGCCGTGTCGGCGTCGCGCGGGTTGGCGTAGCGCAGGGTGGCGAGTCGTCCCTCGGCGGCCAGCCATCCCACCTCCGCAGTGCTGCTCGATCACGCCGAAGTCCAGCAGCCGGCATGCCCCGCCGGACGACGCGGCGGCCACCTCGGCAACGACCGGCGCTGGCGGCGGCCAACTTATCAATCAGGTGCACCGTCTTGCACCACCTCGTCCGCCGACGTTGCCGTCAACTACTGCCATCAGACGCCATTGAGACCACTTCGCCACAGATGAGGAGGCCTCGAATTCGCAGAAGGAAAGGTGAGCGGCAGCCCTGTTCACCACTGACGCCATCTGTCGGTGATCGCATAGCGACTCACGCCGTGGCGGGCCGCCAGCTCACCAACATCAACCCCGCCCTCAGTCAGCACTTCATCGATGAACAGGCAGATCTGCTCTCGCTCGTCGGTGTCGATACTGCCGCCCACCGCCTGCTGATTCACTCTATTCAAAGCCCGAACGACCCGTTCAACAACAGCGAGGATCTGTGCGTCCGACGCTGCCCCTAGTTCCTGCGCTTCAAGCTCGAAGGTCGCCAGGGCAGCATCGACAGCCTCCAGAAAACTTTCGGAGTAAACGCCCAGAAAGGATGCGCAATCAGGACTTATCGCGCCGCCAGCGACAGAGCGAGCCTCTTTCGCTACTTCGCCACGCCAATATTGAGAAGGTCTTTCGGCCATGACGAGATCCTACCGCGCGTTCTGCGACCCGTGATCTCAGAGGCACGCGCAGCCCGAAGCCCACACCCTAACGGATTGCGGGCGCCGTCCGTGACATCGCCCGAGTGACGTGACGGACGGCGCACTGCACCTACCTATTGCTCCGAACCAGGCGGCAAGGGCAGCCTCGACAAATCACGTCAAGGTCTGAGCAGAACCGACCGGTCGCCTCGACAGCCCTCACGGAGCCGGGGCGTTTATTCGATTCAAGAGCGTCCCCCCGCCAATTCCGCCGTAGTAATCGATCAGGGTTTGCTCATGCTGATATATCACCTTCTCACTACCGCCCGGTACCTCAATCCAGTCAAGCTCCCGAACGTCGGAAGACTTATACCCAGAACTCTTCACGGCATGCTTGTCATCACTGAAAGCCCGATGGACCCTGCGGTGAATAGTGTTTGCCTTTGTCGCAGACCCCACATACACCTTTCCGTCACTCATCTTGATGATATATACGCCTTGAGTGTCGGGAACGTCCAACCGGCCAGCGGGCGACTGAGATCCAAACGTTCGGCATCCATTGCTATTGTGAACGAGGACCGGAGTCTCACCCGCCAGAACATGGTACGTGTGGATGTCGTCAACGGTGAGGTTGTATGCAGAACCCCTAGTAGAGGTACCACTAAAGCTGTTGACGGTTACCAGACCGCCAGAGGCTGTCTGCAACCGGTCGCCTCGGTCGAGGGAGTCCGCTCGATCCCACCTACCGTCCGTGGCGTTCCAGAACGGGTGGTCCTCCGTGGTAGTCAGCACTGCCCCGTCAACGGTCAGTGCATGCAGGTTGTCTTCGTGCACCCAGACATGGGTGACCTTGCGATGCCCCTGCTCGCCGCTTTCCGGATCCGTCGCGACTACGACGTCCCCAACCTGGACCTCGCTGATCGGCTTGGTGCTGCCGTCGGCCATCAGAACTTCGGTGTCGCCACTGAAGCTGCACATGCCACCTACGGCGTCGTCGGCAGAGGCTAGGGTTCTCGCGCCTTGCCTGGTCGCAACCGCTCCTGCCGCTTGGGCGGCCGAACCCCCGATGTCGAACTCACACGCCTGCTCGCAGAGGTCCATCGCTCTGTCGGCAGCGAGCTGCTCGATCCACTTCTGGCAGTCCCCCGGCCGCCCCATCTCATGGCACACGTTCATCGCCAGCGCCTGCTCCGCCTGGTTGACGAAGAAGTCGTTCGTCCCGGCCGATTCGGCTTCTGCCCGGAACTGCGCGCGGTGGTACTTGTTCCAGAGCCTGGTGAACTCCGCGAGATCGATGTTCTCCGGGACGGTTACGGTACGACCGAGGGTGCGCGGGTTGTTGACCTTCTTGGGGGCGCTTCCGTTCCTCCCATTGTTTTCGCCCCAGGTCTTGTTGTCCGTGCTGCCGCAGCCATGCGGGCAACCGTCATCCGGGTTGTAGCCGTAGCAGTCGAAGATGGCGCAGTCGTCCGGGATGAGGCCCGTCGGGTCGCTGCTGGTGACCGGGGTGTTGTTGGCGTACGCGTAACCGTTCCACTGCTCGGGATCGGCGAGATCCATGAGCGGGTCGACCGCGACGAACTTGCCGATGGCCGGGTCGTAGGGGCGTGCGCCGATGTTGGTCAGGCCGGTGGTGTCGGGGCCGCCGTCGCGCGTGCCGCCCACGAAGCCGAGCTGGTTCGGCCAGGTGGCGGGCGGCGTGCCGCGCACCCCGCCGTACGGGGTCTGGCGCTGCGGGGTGATCGCCTGGTTGCCTGAGGCGATGGCGAACTGCTGGGTGCCCTGGTGGTCGGTGACGAGCCAGGTGACGCCGGTGCCGGGCTGACGCATGGCGTACATCTGGCCGAGGTGGCTGTAGTAGCGCGTCGCCGACTTGGTGCCGCTGCTGGTCGTGTAGCGGATCTCCAGACCCGGCAGGTAGAGGGTCTTGCCCGTCGGATCGCGCGCGATGAGGCGGGCGCCGTCGGCGTCGTACAGGTAGCTGTGGTTCTTCCCGCCGTCGGTGAGGCCGACGAGCCTGCTCTCGCTGTCCCAGGTCAGTGCCTGGCTGCCGGTCCCGGCCGGGCAGGTGTTGTTGACGGCGGTCGCGCTCGGCCGACAGGTCATGTTGCCCGCCGCGTCGAAACGGTAGTTGCGGGTGCCCGCGCCGGCCCCGGTCGTGACGACCTGCTGAGCCCCGTGGGGCTGGGCCGCACCGGGGGCCGGGTACGTGTAGGTGGATTCGGTGGTCGTGGTGCCGTGCCTGGTCTCCTTGGCCCGGTTGCCGACCGACGTGCCGACCGGATCGAAGGTCCAGGAGTGCCAGTACGGCGCCGGTCCGCCCAGCCCGGTCACCGTCGCCGCGGGTGCGCAGTCGCCGGACGAGGGCGTCCAGGCCGCCGTCAGCCGCCTCGCGTAGTCGTAGTCGAAGCACTGGACGTCGGCCGCGCCGCCGGTCGGGGCGTCGGCGATCCGGGTGATGTTGCCGGCCTCGTCGTAGTCGTACTTCAGATCGGCGACGGGCTGCGGTGTGACCTGCCGGCTCGTGGTCGCCCGTGACAGCCGGCCGGTGCTGTCGTCGTACGTCCAGGAGCGGTCGAGGTAGTTCTGGGCGGTCTGCTGGTAGCGGACGAGGCCCGTCTCGGCGAAGGCGTTGTAGTCGGTGTTGGTGACGTACTGGCCGGCGTTGGGCCAGTTCGTCTTGACCTGCTCGGCGAGGCCGGTCACCTCGTCGTAGGTGAAGGTGAGCTGCTCGCCGCCGAGACTTCCCGCATTCGGGTACGTGGCGGACGCGACGCTCACCCCGTCCGCCTTGTACGAGCGGGTGAAGGTGTAGGTGCCGTTCAGGTTGGCCTCGGAGGCGGGGACGACGTAGTCCTCGCCCAACGACTTGTACAGAGGCGTGTAGCCCCGGACGCGCATCTTGTACTCGTTGACGCCGAGGTCCGTCCAGCGGCTGGTCGACGCCAGCTGGCCCTTCGCGCCGGTGGGGTCGTACGCCCAGGTGGCGCGCTTGTTCGCCGTCGAGATCGAGGTGTCGTAGACGGCGTCCTTACGGCCGAGGCTGTCGTAGTGGTAGACGAGCTTCTTGCCACGCGCGTCGACCGTGTGCTCGAGGTCGCCGTAGTCGTTGTACGTCGACTCCGTACGGCCCCGGTCGGGGTCTTCCGTCGCGGTCTGCCGGCCGCGGATGTCGTACTCGTACGTCCACTCGTTGCCCGCGGCGTCGGCGACCCCGGTGAGCTGCTGCTTCCGGTTGTAGGTGTAGGTGCTGGCGTCGTGCGGCCCGGCGACGGAACCGCCCGAGTGCTGGCGCACCTCGACCGTCTTGCCGGCGGCGTTGGTGATCGTGGTGGTCGGCGTCCCGCCGTCGGGCGGGGTGACGTAGACCCGGTCGCCGCCGTACGCGGTGGTGGTACGCCACTTCTCCTGGCCGCTGGTGGTCAGGATGCTGGCCGTGGTGCGGCCCGCCCGGTCGTACAGGTTCACCGTCTGGCTGTTCGCCTCCCACGCCGCGATCGACTTCAGGTTGGTGCCGGCCGTCAGGTCCGGGTCGTGGTGTCGGCCGTTGGTGTACGCCACCCGCCCGGCGGCGTCGTAGACGGTCTCGCTGAACACGGTGCCGCCACCGGCGACCGCGGGAGTCTGGGTCTGTCGCGGACGGAGCAGACCGTCGGAGAGCGCGTGGCTGGTGACGTACTTGCCCTCGGCGTTCAGTACCCGGGTCGTGACGGCGTTGGCGCCCCCGCTGTTGCGGATGGTGTAGGTGTACTCGTACGAGGGGGTGGCCGGGTTGGCCGGGTCGGTACCCATCGGCCGGTTCGGCAGCCAGACCTTCCGCAGCCGGCCGAGCCCGTCGTACTGCAGGTCGGTCACCCTGCTGTTGGCGTCCGTGGAGCGCTTGGCGAGGCCCCAGCCCGGGATCATGTCCTGGCTCGTCGTCCAGTCCAGGTGGTTCCTGGTCTCCACCTTCGTGACAGGGCCACCGGCCGCCGGGGTGTAGGTCGTGGTCGTCTTGTTCCCACGGATGTCGTAGGCGTCCTTCACCCGGCCGTGGGCGTCGTAGGTCGAGGTGCCCGTGGTCAGCCAGACCGTCCCGCCCGACGGGGACCAGTCCTTCAGCGTCTCGACCTTGGTGGGGTCGCCCTTGGTGGGCGCCACGCCGTACGCCTCGCCGTCGTAGGACGTGCGGACGTCGTTGACGATGTCGTCCTTGCTGGTGGGCGCGGTGCCGCACGGCAGGGCGAAGGTCTCGACCCGGACGGAGGTGGCGAGGATGTTCCTGCCGGCGTTGCGCGCGTACGTCGTCCGCATGCACTGCTCATCGCCGGACTGGGTCACGTCGCCGAGGTCGCTCGCGGTGACCTCCATGCCGTACTCGTCGAAGCCGTTGGTCTTCTTCGTCACCCGCCACCCGCGGCCGGCGTCCAGCTTGACGGCGTTCCAGCTCGTCTGGACGCCGGTGTAGCGGGCGTAGGTGGTGGTCTGGCCCATGTCCCGGGTCGCGGTGGCCGCCGACTGCCACGCCTGGCTGGCCCCCCGCGACACGACATCGGTCTCGACGCCGTTGTAGGTGATCTGCTCGCGGACCTGCCCGGCGAGCGCGTCCTCGTCGTTGACCTGGGGCGCGTCGGCGGCATCCGAGACGTCGCCGTCGCCGTTCAGGTCGAGCGCGGCGAGCGTCGCGGTGCGGGTACCGCCGCTCGGCGCCGCCCGGTCGCCGTGCATGCCCCGGTAGTAGCGGGTCTCGGCCAGGGTCTCCTGACCGTCGGTGCCCTTGCGGACCTGGACCCGCCCGTAGCCCCGGTAGTCGGACCAGGTACGGAACTTGTCCTTGGTCATGCCGTCGTCCGTGGCGTGCCGCCAGGCCGCGCCGCCGAGATAGTCGTACGTGGTGACGACGTCGGTGCCGCCGACGGTGCCGTCCGATTCGTGGATCTCCTCGACGACGTACTTGTGGAAGTAGTCGGTCTCGATGAGGTCCGTGAACGGGTTCTCGCTGAGCACGGGATAGCACCGCAGGGTGTTGCTCTGCGGCGAGGACGGCATGGGCCCGTCGGTGTCGCACTCCGGTTGGGAGTAGACCACCGTGATCTTGCCGCCGGCCTCGGTCCAGATGGTGTTCATCCGCAGCCAGTGCATCGGGGGCTTACCGTCGTCGGTCTTGTCGACCCGGTTGGGCCGCTGCACGAAGTCAAAATTGATCTCCGGCAGCGTCACCGGCTCGCCGATGTGCCCGGTGTGCTGGATCGACTCCAGCCACATGCCGTCGCGGGAGGCGTCGCCGTTCGGCGGGAAGGTGTGCCTCAGGTCCCAGCTCTCCACGTCGCCGGAGACGCCGGCGACCTTCGTGGTGATCTTCGACAGGCGGCGGGTGCTCCAGAAGGTCGGCGAGTACTTGCCGGGGCACTGGGTGCCGGTGCACTCCTGGTCCCAGGGCGTGTCCGGCCAGCGGGCCGGATCGTCGTGGTCGGTGCAGTCCGACAGACACCGGTCGGACGTGGCGAAGAAGACCTGCGCGGTCGGGGTGACGGAACGGTCGGTCGCGCCCCGGTCCCAGGTGCCGTAGTCGATGCGGGTTACGTTCGAGGCCCGGACGTAGGAAACCTCGTCGCTGTCCGTGGCGTTCGCGGCGTACTTGTTGGTCTCCCGGCTGTACCAGAGCGACATGGTGCCGCCGTGGGTGTCCACCACGTAGTCGAGGTTCCAGCGCCACGCCTGCTCGCAGTGGGCGGCGGCGAAGCTGGTGTTCCAGCAGGGCTCGTTCTCGTGGTTGCCGTAGACGCGAACGGTGTTGGTGGAGGCCGTGCCCGTCGTGTGACCGGGCAGGTCGTCGAGCCCGAAGAAGTACTGGGTGCCGTCGGCGGCGGTCACCTTCCAGTGCTCCCCGTTGTTGTCGCCGTTCGCCGCGCCCGCCAGCTTCTCGACCTTCGCCGCGTCGTCGTTCTTCGGACGCCACACGCCGGTCGCCGTGTCCCTGACGAGCTCGGTCGACCGTCCGTTGAGCGAGAGCACCGCGTTGTCGGTGCCCCAGCACTGGTCGCCGACCTGGTCGTCGTTGGTGGCGCCGTTGGCGGTGTCGTCGAAGCAGGGCACGTACCGGCGCTCGATGAAGCCCGGGTTGTAGTCGAAGCCCTCCCCGACCCACGACGGCTGGTTGTTCGAGGCGTCGCTGCGACCGTCGACCGCGCTCGACGAGTACGCCAGCGACACCGTCGGCGTCGGACCCATGGCGGGCGGCACCCGTACGGGGTAGGACCAGGAGAAGTCGCCGCTCGATCCGCCGGCGCTCCAGCTCGACGACGCCTGCAGCGGCGTCGCGCCGTAGTCACCGGCCGAGCCGGATGCGGCGGCGGCCAGGGCGACCAGCGTCGTCGCACCGGCGGAGGAGATCTCCACCTCGGCGGACACCCGGTTGGTCGCCCCGTCGTTGCGCGAGGCGAGCGGACGACCGCCGCATGCCGCCTTCTCCGGCGTGGTCAGCGCGCACTCGGGCAGCGCCACCAGTCGGAGCCGGGTCGACCAGTCCGCCCCGAACGCCGAGGCGAATCCGGAGTAGTCGACCCCCAGGCTCATCCGGCCCGCGCCCGTCCGACCGTCGGCGCGGGCTACCCGCAGCACCACGCCGTCACGCCACCCCGCCGGCACCTTGGCGCGGTCGAGAACCTCGACCCGGGCCCGGCTCACGGCGGCGGCAGTGGCTCGCGGTTCCGCGCTCTTCGCCACCGCCGGACCGACGTACACCGGCAGGGCACCGACCCGAGTCGTCGCGGACGGCGCCGTGACCGGGGGTGCCGTCGCGGCCCGGTTTTCGGGGGCCGGTGCGACGCCCGCCTCCGCCACGCCGGCCGAGGGCCAGGTGACCTTCCCGACGGGCCGCCTGTTCGCGCCCTGTGACAGGTCGGCCGGACGCGGCTTCGACCTGACCGGCTTCGCGGAGACCGGCTTCGGTTGCGTGACGCCGAGGCTGACCGGCGGTGCGGCGGCCGCCGGCCGAGGCTGGGCGGTCAGCGTGGAGGCCAGCATGACGAGAGCCAGGCTCCCGGCCAGACCCATCCGCAGCCGGCTCTCGGGGCGCCAGAACGAGGACCGGGAATCGCGCCGCGCCACGGTGGCCGGCGACGGACGAGCAGACATGGCAAATCTCCGCCGTGAGGGGTGGGCAGTGGTCTGGGCTTCCTGAGTGCGAGGTTTCATACCGCTTCCGGCACCGGTCTCGCGTGCTCAGAGCCCTTCATGGAGTGCGGCGACCTCGCGGTCCGACATGGCTCCCGCGTAAACCTTGATCTGATCCAGGTTTCCCGCGAGGTGTCCCCATGTCGTGTGACCGGCTCCGACATAGAACGGCTCAGAGGAGACGCCGCCGTCGACACCCGTCGCCACCTGTTGCTGTCGCACCCCGTTGAGGTAGAGGCGGACCTCTCCCGCACTCGCATCGAACACACCGGTGACATGTGTCCACTCACCGGGTCTGGTCTGCTCCAGCGAGTCTGCCCACGCTGCCGACCACACCGGTGCACCCGTCGCGGACGGTGTCAGCACAGAGAAGGCCCACCTGTTGCTCGCCGCCACATAGAGGGCGACCGAGCCCTCATCGAGCTCGTTTCTCCCCTGCCGCACGACAACCTGTTCCTTGCCGTTGAGGGATTCGATGCGGACCCAGGCCGACACGGTCAGGGACTGCCCCGTGTTGACGACGGGTCCACTCGCAGCGGCGTAACCGGTCTTGGTGGTTGTCGCGCCGTAGCCGTCGGGCTGCGGGTGGTTCAGCCAGAGCGAGTCGTTGTCGTCGTACGCGTCGCCGGTGAAGCCGACGTTCTGTCCGTCGGAGTACGGGTCGGTGCATCCGTGGAGATCGAGCGACTGACTCCAGTAGCTGGAGCTCACCGGAGACGCGCATCCGGAGGAAAGTCCTCCGCTGAAGTCCCAGTTCGCTACCTGCACCGGCGCCAGGATCCCGGGTATCGCGTTCGTACCCGCCTCGGCGCTGGCGTCGGTGCCCCTCAGATCGTCGATGGTGAGCGCGCGGTTCCACAGGCGAACATCGGTGAGGCCGCCCAACCAGTAGGTGAGCATGTACGGATCGCCGCCTGGCACCTTGTATTGCGCAGCCCCGACGACCAGTGGACCCCCGCCTGCCCACCCGGCCGCCGCTCGCTTGGCGGACCCTGCGAGGTTGCCGTTGACGTAGAGCTCCACCTGTCCGGTGGCCGCGTCGAAGGAACCCGCCAGGTGGGTCCACTTGCCGACCTGCCGAGGGGCGACGGAGACCGAGGACACGACGTGCAGCCAGTTGGGACCCTGGTCAGAGTCGGCGTCAGGAAGAGTGAAGGACCATTTCGGCTCGCCGTTGTGGACGCGGTAGCCGAGGTAGAAGGCACTCAGGCTGGCACCTGACTTGCTGACTGCCGTCCACGTGCTGGTGGGGAGGTCCGGATCTGCATCGCTCGGATCCGCGTCCGCCATCCGCACCCATGCCGAGACACTGAACGACTTGCTCGTATCGAGTGGAACGCTGTTGGTGGAGAGGTATGAGTGGGTGAGGAATGCTGGAGTCGACTCGTTGTGGATCCGGCTGTTGACCGCCCAGCTCACGTTGCCGCTGGGCGTCAGTTGCACCTGGTTGATCACGTCAGAGAAATTGTGACCGTCGATGGTGTCGAGTGGCCAGTGCGCGACCGGCGCGGAGGGGCCGTTCACCAGGAACCGGTGTCCCGTGGTGTCACTGCGCTTGCTGGCACTGTCGACGCTGTAGACCTCCAGCACGTTGTAGCCGAAGCGCCGCGGCGTCAGGGTCACCGTGTACGACGCGCCGGCGGCCACGGTCACCGTCGTCAGCGGGATCGTCTGGCCGGCCCAGCCGTAGACGTACTTCACGGCGTCCTGCGAGCCGGCGCCGAAGGTGAAGGCCCCCGAGACTCCCGGTCCGCCGTGCGCCGAGCCGTCGTCCGGGTACGCCGTCGAGGTCACCGTCGGGGGCAGCGGCTTGGAGACGTCCACCGTGAAGCTGCACCAGGCCGTCCAATCCGAGTACTGGCCCGCCCTGTCCCTGGTCTGCACCTGCCACTCGTACGTCTTGCCCTCCGAGCCGACCCCGAGGCTGATGACACCGGACTCCCCGTAGTTGTTGCCCGGCTTGGTCTGTCCTGTCTTCGCCGTGACCGTCGTGGTGCCCTTCAGCCGGTACTGGAAGTAGCCCACCAGGCTGTCCGTGGCGCCGTCCGCGTCGCCGTAGAACGCCTTCAGCACGGGTGAGGCGGTGCCGATCGTCGCACCGCACGCCTGGCCGGACGTGGTGAGGCCGGTCGGCACGGCTGGCTTGGAGTTGTAGGTGACCTCGAGCCACGCCTTGTTGGTGTAGAACTTCTTCCACCGGCTCTCGAAGTCCTCCCCCACCC
The DNA here is from genome assembly GCF_040649055.1 of Micromonospora sp. NPDC049060. Lineage (NCBI taxonomy): Bacteria > Bacillati > Actinomycetota > Actinomycetes > Micromonosporales > Micromonosporaceae > Micromonospora > Micromonospora sp. NPDC049060. The sequence goes on along the minus strand of NZ_JBEZEV010000077.1, from coordinate 12,892 downwards.
CGGACGGATTGCACGCGCACAGACCGACCGTGTAGACGGACCATCCGTTGGTGGCGGCCTGCTGGAGATCCGTGACCACGGCGGTGCTGGAAAATTCCGCGTCGTCGTCGGGCTGGATCGCGCCGCAGCCACCGGCCTCGTTCGCGTTGCCCTCCCACGAGTCGAGGTAGGTGGCGGGCAGCGGCCGGGTCGTCCAGGCCATCCGGCCGCCGCTCGCCACCGTGATGGCGTTCGTCCGGTAGGCGTAGACCCAGGTCGGGTCGCAGGAGTACGAGTGGTCGAGCGTGACCCGGATCGTCCCGCCCAGGATCTGCTTGCCCTTGAGGCCCGACACGGCGAAGTCGTAGTAGGAGCGGTAGCGCTCCCCGTTCCCGCCCTCCGGGTACGGCTGGCGCCCCACCCGGGCCACGGTGGTGTCGTTGTTCTCGCCGTTGCTGGTGGAGTACGCCCACTTCGTCCGCAGCTTCTCGAACTCCGGATCGATGTAGATCGGGTAGGTGAGCCCGGGATCGGCCATCAGTTCGGCGTCGGGGGTGACGGTGAACTGGGCGCCCGACGCGGCGACGCGCACCTTCGCGCTTCGCGAGGTCACCGCCGGCTCGGCGGCGGTGGCCCGTTCGCCCGACGGGGTCTCCAGCCGTGCTGCGGCCTGGGCAGGCAGCACCTCGCCAGCCCGGGCCGGGTCGTCGGAGGAGTCCCACATCCGCGCCGGCGCCGAGGTGGCGACGGTGACCCCTGCGGCGGTCACCAGACGCATGGCGCCACCGGCGGCCTGGGCGATCCTCATGTCCCCGCCGGTGCGGTAGCGCAACGCCTTGATCGCCGGCTGCGCGGCGGCCTCAGGGGTGAGCACCTCCACCACGTGCGTGTAGCCCTCGGCGGTCGCCGTGACGTGCAGGTTGACGTCCTTCAGCACGGACGGGTACGTGGCGGTGGGGCCGTTCACCTGAGGCTTCGGCAACGGTCCCAGCGGCCAGCCGAGGGTGAAGGTCGCCCCGGCCTCCCGCCACGTCACGAGCGGCCCCGTGCCGCCAGTGGAGAACGACACGTCGGCCAGGGTCGCACTCGGAACCAACCTGTCGCCCCGCTGACGCAGGCCGGGGTCGATGGCCGCCCAGGAGCCGTCCGCGCGGCGTACCCGCTGGGGTGCGACCGCCGCGACCAGCTTGCGGACGCCGTCCGGGGCGACGGTGACGTGCGCGTACTCCGTGCGCTCGCTGAGCGCCTCGATCGGCCGGCCGCAGGCCGCCGCCAGCCTGGCTGCCGCCGCCTCGTCCGGCGCCTCGGCGCTGCCACACTCCCGCTGGGGCGCCGGAGCGGGTGCGGCGACGGCTGGCGGAGCCACCACGAGCCCGCTGCCCGAGACGCCGACACTGACGGAAGTCAGCCAGATGAAGGCACGACGCTTCCACGACACGACCACGAGGTCCCCCGAATCACCCGCACGATAGCGAGCGAACTTTAGAGATCCTCTACCCGCCGAGTAAATACCCGACTACAAACTGCTGCCACCAAAGCCTCAGGCACGGACAAAGGCCCACCCCTGGTGGCCGTAGGTAACCCCCTACCTGGGTGGAAGGCCCCTACGGCTGGTCAGTCGTCGACGTACGGGCAGTGCCGGCAGCCGCGCCCGCAGCAGGTGCCGCGCCGGGCCAGGAAACCCGCGCTGAGCACGAAGAGACCGGTTGCCGGGTCGAGGTAGCCCGCCTCGCCGGCGGCCAGGGCGGCGGCGTGCGCGGCCAGGATCCGCTCCCGGTCCGGGTGCTCCGCCGACAGCCGGGACGGGTGCGGCTCGGTCAGCGGCCGGTCCGCCAGCGGTCGTCGCTCTCCGGTCACCGGCGCAGTCTAGAGACCGCTCGTCGGCGCCTGCCCGGGGCGAGGCGTCGGGCCACCGCCGGATCCCGCAGGCCGCGGCGCTGCGGACGGCGGACACGACCACGTGCACGCAGCGCGGCGCGCCGCCCGGCGTGGGAGCGGATAACCAGTGGCGTCGATCCGGGCGGGGCCGGCAGGCTGACCGGATGGACCAGGGACGGGCCGGGCGCCCGCGAGCCGCGTCGGCCCCCGCGAGGTCGGCGGCCTCCCCACGGCGGTCACCCACCGGAAATCCGACGTGACGCAGCAGGCCGCCAGGCCCGCCGGCGGTGCCGCCCCGAAACGGCCCTCGCTGCTGCGCAGCCGCAACTTCGGGCTGCTCCTGGCCGGGCAGACGGTCAGCGAGCTGGGCACCCGGGTCTCCAACGTGGCGGTTCCGCTGCTCGCCGTCGGCACGCTCGACGCCAGCGTCTTCCAGGTCGCGCTGCTGACCGCGCTCGCCTGGCTGCCGTACCTGATCTTCTCCCTGCCCGCCGGGATCCTCGCCGACCGGGTCGACCAGCGGCGGCTGATGGTCGCCTGCGACCTGGGTCGCGCGGCGTTGCTGCTGTCGGTGCCGGTGGTCGCCCTGGTCGACCTGCTCACCCTCGGTTTCCTGTACGCGGTGGTCGGGCTCTCCGGCGTGCTCACCGTCCTGTTCACCGTGGCCCACAAGAGCATGCTGCCGAGGCTGGTACCGCCGGACCGGCTCGTGGACGCCAACGCGAAGCTCACCGTCAGCCAGGACTCCGCCGAGCTCATCGGTCCGACGGTCGGCGGCGTGCTCGTCGGGCTCGTCGGCGCCGCCAGGACCTTTGTCGTCACCGGCCTCGCCTTCGCCGTGAGCGGGTTGACCCTGCTGCTGATCCGGGAGGCCCCGGGCGAGCCCGCGCCCCGGCGCGACCGGGTGCCGCTGCGGGTGGAGATGACCGAAGGGCTGGGCTTCATCCGCCGCCAGCCGATCCTGCGCAGCATCCTCGCCTGCACCACCGCCTCGAACTTCTTCGTCATGGCGTCCGGCTCCATCGAGGTGGTCTTCCTGCTCGAGGAGCTGCACGCCACGCCGGCGCTGGTCGGGCTTGTCTTCTCGGTCAGCGCGGTGGGCGGCCTGGTGGTCGGCGCGTTCGCCGGTCGGTTGACCGCGTGGCTCGGCTCGGCCCGGGTGATCTGGGTGGCGATGGCCGCCCCGGGTCCGCTCTACCTGCTCATGCCGCTGGCTCGGCCCGGCTGGGGGATGCTGCTCTACGGCATCGGCCTGGCCGCGTTCTCCGCCAACGCGGTGCTCTACAACGTGGCCACCCTGACGTACCGGCAGCGGATCACGCCGCCCGCCCTGCTGGGCCGGGTGAACGCGGCGTTCCTCTGGGTCTGTTTCGGCGTGATCCCGCTCGGCGCGCTCACCGGCGGCGCGCTCGCCAGCCAGCTCGGGCTGCGGCCGGCGCTGTGGATCTGCGTCCTCGGCACGTGGAGCGCCGCGCTCTTCGTCGTCCTCTCCCCGCTGCGCCGGATGCGGGACATGCCGGCGGCCTGACCGGTCGACGCCAGCACCGGCTCCGGGCGGAACCTGACGCCGGCCGGTCGGGCCGCACGCCCCGCCGGGTGGCCCCGGGCGCTGGGCCGTCCCCCGTGCGCACGGAAGCACGTTGGCTTTCCGCCCCGCCCGGCCTATGGTGGCTGCATGTGTTCGACCGGTCAGCAGATCAGCACCGCCGTCGTGGTGACGGCGGCGCCCGCTGCTGCCTGCCGGTGTGCCCTGCGGGTGAACGTGGCGACCCGGGTGGTGCGATCCGCGGTCGCGCCGTCGTGCGCCGGCTCGGTCGCCACCCGACTGCCGAGCCCCGCCGGACGTGGCCCTCCGTGAACCGATTGCAACTCTTGCGAACGGCCACCAGGGCGAAGCTATCCAGCTTCGGCCCTTTTTCTTTTTCCCGAGGAGCTACGCCATGACCACACCCACCCAGTCCAGCGAGCAGAAGTGGCTCGACGACCTGCGTACGACGCTGACCAACGACTTCGAGGCGCAGACCGTCCGGCTGACGCAGCTCACCGCCGACACCGGTGACCCGGGCGAGGCGCACACCCAGAGCGCGCTGATCGCCGCCACCCGGCGGAGCATCGAGCAGGTCAGCGGGGCGCTGCGCCGCCTCGCCGAGGGCCGCTACGGCATCTGCGAGCGCTGCTCCGCCGCGATCCCCCGGGAGCGCCTGGAGGTGCTGCCGCACGCCCGCTTCTGCGTGCCCTGCCAGCAGAAGCAGCAGTGACGTACGCGGGCTGCCGTGCCGGTGCACGGCACGGCAGCCCGGTGGGTCACCCGAACCAGGTCATCGCCTGCCCGTGCGGGCTCGTCCAGGCGAGTGGCCGGCCGTCCAACGCGAGCAGGTTGTACAGCGCCTCGTCCGGCGGCTCCGGCAACGCGTCGTGGGGCAGCACGTCCGGGGACTCGTTGGAGATCCAGTGGCCGGGCAGGCGGCGTACCACGTCGGCGAACGCCGTCCGGCGCGGCACCGGCACCTGGTAGAGCACGGAGGTGTGGAACACCACGAGCGTCGCGCCCGCCGGCGCCCGCGCGGCCAGCGCGGGCAGGTCGTCCACCAGGTCGCCGCGCGCGAGCAGCGGCGGGTCGGCCGCGGCGACGGCCGCGGCGGCCCGCAGCCGGGCGCGGCGGTGCGTGTGCTCCGGCCAGATGAGGGCGTCGAGCCAGGCCACGTCCGCCGGCTCGGTCACCCGCAGGGGATTGAGGTCCAGGCCGGCCCGCCACACCACCTCCGGTAGCCGGTCCGGCGGGGCCAGTCCGGTGGCCGCGCAACCGAGGACCGGTTCTCCCACGCCGAGCGCGTGGTCGCCGTAGCGGTAGGCGTACCGGTCGGGGTAGAGGCAGAGCCCGGCGGACGCGCCGACCTCCAGCAACGCCAGCGGCTGCGGCAACGCGGCGAGCACGGGCAGCAGTACGGCACACCGCCCGGGCTCGTTCGTCTGGGTCGCGCGGGTGCGCAGTTCCGCCTCGATCGCCGGCCAGTTCGCCAGCGCGAAGTCGCGGAAGGCCGCCGGGTCGTCGACCGGCCCGCCGAGCAGTCGTACGACGCCGAACAGCAGGTTCGGCTGCCGCCTCGCCGGCGGGAGCGCGGCGAGCAGGGCCAGCAGTTCGTCGTCGCGGGAGACGGCGAGGGACAGGCGCTCGTACGCCGGCGACACGCCGCGCGCCTCCCGGGTGGCGAACTCGACGTAGCTCTGGGCGATCGTCATCTCCTGATGATCGCGGTCGACGCCTCACGGCGTCTTCCCCTGGCGCGGCTTTCTGCGCTGTGAGATCTCCTCCAGGTGCTGGAGCTGGTGCTGGCGCACCATCGCGTCCCAGGCTTCCTGGTCGTAGTCCGGGTCTGGTGGGATCCACTTGTGGGAGCCGTCGCTGTAGTGGAAGCGCTCGTCGCCGCGCCGGATGACGCTCACCGCAGCCACCCCAGGAAGCGCCGGTGCAGCAGTCCGGCGGGCACCCAGGTCAGGTCCTCGGCGGCCCAGACCAGGTAGGACCCCATGTAGAGGGACAGCGACACCGGTGCGCCCTCGAACTCGGCGTGCAGTTCCCTGCGTCGCGTCCCGCACGGCCAAGGGGCGTCGCAGCCGCCGCAGGTCCACAGGGGTGGGACGGGGCCGTGGGTGGTCATGACTCCTCCTCCCCCGGCCAGTGGCCTCGGCCTATCGGGACGCGATGCCGGGCCCGACAGGGCAACTCCGAACCGCATCGACAGAGGCGACGCCACTGTCGCCAGGACCAGACCGGGCGGTGCCGACGGGCCAGGGTGAGCGCCACGGCCAGCAGATAGCCGTCGTACGACACGCGCTTGGGCATGTGACCTCCCGGCGATCCGTCGTCCCGCTGTCACCAGCAGGCCCCGCTACACCACACACCACCCCCTTTGGGGTTGTCAATCTGTAAGTGACAATCGCCAAGACAATGTCGCACTTACCTTCAGGCCGTGAAGCGACCGCGCTTGTACGGGCCTGGCGAGTTGGCCGCCCTGTTCGGCGTGTCGCGTCAGCGGGTTCTACAGATCACCCGTAGGCCTGGCTTCCCGGAACCCATCGCCCGCTTGATCGGGACGACCGTCTGGGACGCTGACGAGGTGGACGAGTGGGCCCGGCACAATCACCCGCCCCGCCCGACCGACGGCGACGAGGACCGCTGACGAGGCGCCGCGCGCGGACACGGCGACGTCCAGGCACATCGCGAAGGTAGCTGGCGCCGACGTCGCGACAACCGCGATCTGGGTTCCGGCCGTGATGCCGCGAGCGAGTCCTCTGCCGTCGTTGCCGATGTCCTGCTTGGTGCCGACCGCATCTGTCACGTCCCAGTCGAGGCGCAGTGAAGCCAGATCGGCGTGCTAACCCCTCGGACACAGGAAGACAGGCGTCCAGCAATGAGCAAGGTGGGCCGGCAGATACCTGCCGGCCCACCTTGAACTACTCGTACGTCAGCTGCAGCCGCTGGTGGAGCCGCAGCCCTCGCAGACGTAGCAGCTGCCGGCCGGGCGCATCTTCGTACCGCAGGTGAAGCAGAGCGGCGCGTCGGCGGCCTTGCCGATCACGGCCTCCAGCAGTTCGGTGCTGGAACCCACGGACGGCGCCGGCTTGGCGGCGGCCACGTCGGCGGTCTCCTGCGCCGGCTGGGCGATCGGGCCGGTCTTCGGCTCGGTCGGCGCCTCGACCGGGGCGGAGGCGGCCATCGCGGTGAGGTCCGCACCGCTCGCCTCCGCCTCCGCCTCGGCCCGGAGCTGGGCGGCCCGCTCGCTGGCGGTGAAGATGCCCAGTTCCGCGCGGCGCTCGTACGGCAGGAAGTCCAGCGCCAGGCGACGGAAGATGTAGTCCATCACCGAGGCGGCCATCCGCACGTCCGGGTCGTCGGTCATGCCGGCCGGCTCGAAGCGCATGTTGGTGAACTTGCTGACGTACGTCTCCAGTGGGACGCCGTACTGGAGACCGATGGAGATGGCCACCGAGAAGGCGTCCATCACGCCGGCCAGGGTCGAGCCCTGCTTCGACATCTTGAGGAAGACCTCGCCGAGGCCGTCGTCCGGGTAGGACGAGGCGGTGAGGTAGCCCTCGGCGCCGCCGACGGAGAAGCTGACCGTCTGGGACGGACGCTTCTTCGGCAGCCGCTTGCGCACCGGACGGTACTCGACGACCTTCTCGACGACCTTCTCCACCTCGGCGGCCGGGGCCTGGATGGTCGCGGCGGCCTTGTTCGGCTTGGCGACCGACAGGGGCTGGCCGACCTTGCAGTTGTCGCGGTAGATCGCCAGCGCCTTGAGGCCGAGCTTCCAGCCCTCGAAGTAGATCTTCTCGACGTCCTCGACCGTGGCCTGCTCCGGCATGTTGACCGTCTTGGAGATGGCGCCGGAGATGAACGGCTGGACGGCCGCCATCATCCGCACGTGGCCCATCGGGGCGATGGACCGCTCGCCCATCGCGCAGTCGAAGACCGGGTAGTGCTCCGGCTTGAGGCCGGGGGCGTCGACAACGTGGCCGTGGTCGGCGATGTGCTCGACGATCGCCTCGACCTGCTCCTCGGGGTAGCCGAGGCTGCGCAGGGCGCGCGGCACGGTCTGGTTGACGATCTGCATCGAGCCGCCGCCGACCAGCTTCTTGAACTTGACAAGCGCCAGGTCCGGCTCCACGCCGGTGGTGTCGCAGTCCATCATCAGGCCGATGGTGCCGGTCGGCGCGAGCACGCTGGCCTGCGAGTTGCGCCAGCCGAACTTGTCACCGATCTTGTTGCCCTGGGTCCACTGCTTCGTCGCCTCGCGGACGATCGCGGTGGCCACGGTGCCCGAGGGCTTGATCTCGTCGTTGGCGGCGGCGTGCTTGCGCATGACCCGCTTGTGCGGCTCGGCGTTGCGGGCGTAGCCGTCGTACGCGCCGACGACGCCGGCCAGCTCCGCCGAGCGGCGGTACGCGGTGCCGGTCATCAGCGAGGTGATCGCCGCGGCGACCGAGCGGCCCTGCTCCGAGTCGTACGGCAGGCCGGAGGCCATCAGCAGGGCGCCCAGGTTGGCGTAGCCGATGCCGAGCTGCCGGTAGGCGCGGGTGGTCTCGCCGATCTTCTCGGTCGGGAAGTCGGCGAAGCAGATCGAGATGTCCATCGCGGTGATGACGAACTCGACGGAGCGGACGAACTTCTCCACCTCGAAGCCGCCGTCGGCGCGGAGGAACTTCATCAGGTTGAGCGAGGCCAGGTTGCACGAGGAGTTGTCCAGGTGCAGGTACTCCGAGCACGGGTTCGACGCGGTGATCCGCCCGGTCTCCGGGCAGGTGTGCCAGTCGTTGATGGTGTCGTCGTACTGGAGGCCGGGGTCGGCGCACTCCCAGGCGGCGTGGGAGATGGTGCGGAACAGGTTCTTGGCGTCGATGGTCTCGATGACCGCGCCGTCGAGCCGGCCGCGCAGATCGAAGCCGCCGCCGTTCTCCACGGCGGTCATGAACTCGTCGGAGACCCGGACGGAGTTGTTGGCGTTCTGGTACTGCACGCTGACGATGTCGGCGCCGCCGAGGTCCATGTCGAACCCGGCGTCGCGCAGCGCGCGGATCTTGTCCTCCTCGCGCGCCTTGGTGACCACGAACTCCTGGATGTCCGGGTGGTCCACGTCGAGGATGACCATCTTCGCCGCGCGCCGGGTGGCGCCGCCGGACTTGATGGTGCCGGCGGAGGCGTCCGCGCCGCGCATGAAGCTGACCGGGCCGGAGGCGTTGCCGCCGGAGGAGAGCAGCTCGCGGGAGGAGCGGATCCGGGACAGGTTCACACCGGAGCCGGAGCCGCCCTTGAAGATCAGCCCCTCCTCCTTGTACCAGTCCAGGATGGAGTCCATCGAGTCGTCGACGGCCAGGATGAAGCAGTTGTGCACCCGAAGATTGCCGGCCAGGAACTCGCCGCTCTCCGTCTGGATGTCGTAGACCTCCATCGTGCCGAGCGGCTCGACGTGGTCGATCTCCAACCGCTTGACGTCGCCAGCCGAGCGGCCGGGCTTGGCGAAGCTCGCCTCGAGCTTGGCCATCTTCTCCGCGCCCACGAACCCGATGTGCGTGGCGAAGAGGTCGCGGTCGCCGTCGTTCTGGATCCGGACCGACCAGCAGTCCTTGCGGTCCGGGCGCGGGTCCGCCTTGCGCCCCACGCGGGAGAAGATCCCGAACCGCAGCAGCAGGCTCTGCACGCCACGGATCAGCTTCTCCGAGACCATGTCCGCCGCGACGAGCGTCGAGTGCTCGCGCGCCGAGACGTAGCCCTCGGCCTGAAAGATGCTGCGCAGGTACGCCGCGACGACCGGCAGCGGCGCGGTGAAGAGCCGCTGCGGCACCTCCATGTCGACGCCGCGCGTCAGCAGGTCCCACTTCTCCACGAACGGACGCAGGTGCTCGCCGTAGAGTCGGGTACGCCGGCAGTCCAACTCGTCGCTCTGCGTCGGCACCGCGCGCTCGTGCCGGTGCGCGGTGCCGAAGACCTCGTCGAGCGCGACGGTGACCCAGTCCGACTCGTCGTCGTTGACCGTCATCGCCTCGATCGTCAGCGACCGGTTCGTGCCCTCGTCGTACTGGCCCACGAACCCGTCGGACTGCAACCAGCCGGCGAGGGCGGCCTCGCGGATCTCCCGCAGGTCGATCTCGCTCTCGCCGTACGCGTACGTGCGGTGCCACTCGAGCTGGTCGCCGGGCTCGAGGGTGCCGGCCTCGACCCAGCTTCCCGTGCCCTGGCCCGTGCTCTTCCACACCACGTGGTCCGGCGTGACGTCGAGCTGGTAGCCGGCCTTGGTGTGCAGCCGGATGACCTCACGCACCCCGTTGGCCTTGACGGCGACGATGCTGGTCAGGCCGCCGTTGCCGTCGTACACCTTGGTGCCGACGGCGTTCTCCTCGACCAGCTTGCCGATCGGCACCAGGCCGGCGGGCGTGCTGACCAGCGAGTCGTACGGCAGGCAGGCGCTGACCTGCTGCGGCGAGGGCGTGCCGACGTTGAACCAGACGGGCGAGTTGAAGCTGAACACCTGGTGCAGCAGCATCCAGGTCAGCTCGTGGGCGAAGATCTCGGCGTCGGCCGGGCCGGCGAAGTAGCCGTACTCCTCACCCGCCGTGCGGTAGGTGGTGACCACCCGGTCGATCAGCTGCCGCAGCGACCACTCCCGCTCCGGGGTGCCCACGGCGCCCCGGAAGTACTTGGTGGTCACGATGTTCGCCGCGTTGACGCTCCACGACTCCGGGAACTCGACGCCACGCTGCTCGAAGTTGACCGAGCCGTCCCGCCAGTTGGTCATGACGATGTCGCGGCGCTCCCAGGCGACCTCGTCGTAGGGGTGCACCCCCTCGGTCGTCCAGACCCGCTCGATCTTGAGCCCCGCGCCGGCCTTGTTGCGTGCCCTGCTGGTTGTCACACCGTCCCCCGACATCTCATCCGCCCCCTCGTCCGCACGGCCACCGCCGCCCGATCCGACTGTCAACAAACTGCGAAGAATTCAACTGGTACGGCCGGCGGCCTCGGCCGCGTCGGCCCCGGCGCCCTCCCGGGCGCGCGCGGCGGCTCGCAGCGTCTCGATCTCGCGCTCGAAGTCGGCGAGCGAGTCGAACGACCGGTAGACGCTGGCGAACCGCATGTAGGCGACCTCGTCCAGGTCCCTAAGGGGACCCAGGATGGCCAGCCCCACCTCGTGGCTGGGGATCTCGGCGGCCCCCTTGGCCCGGACGGTCTCCTCGACCTTCTGCGCGAGCAGCGCGAGCGAGTCGTCGTCCACGGGCCGGCCCTGGCACGCCTTGCGCACCCCGCCGACGATCTTCGTGCGGCTGAACGGCTCGGTCACCCCGCTGCGCTTGACGACCGCGAGGACCGCCTCCTCGACGGTGGTGAACCGCTTGCCGCACTCCGGGCAGGATCGCCGCCGGCGGATCAACTGGCCGTCGTCGGCCTCCCGCGAGTCGACCACCCGGGAGTCGGCGTGCCGGCAGTACGGACACCGCATCGCACCCGACCTCCTTCGTCGATCGCGGGTCCGCCGACCGCTCGCCGGGCACGCGTCAGCGCGACGGAGCCATCTGTCGATGGTCTTCGCCGTGTCGACGGTGCCGGAGTGCGGTGGGTAGTCGAACCCAACCTGTAGGCGACTTACGCCCGTGTGACTACTACATCTAGGGGTTGACCGTAGGCCGCTGCGGATCGGAGGTCAAGTTGGCCGGCGTGTCCGGCGCGTCACCCGACTCCGGGATCGACCGGCACCGCCGCCCGCCGCAGGACCAACCGTCCGACGCCCCCACGGGTTACCGGTCCGGCCGGGACGAAACGGCCGACGATCGGACGAATGTCGAACACCCGTTCGACCAGGCGTACCATTTATCAGAACACGAGTACGACCGGAGCGGTTTTTCACCCCGACACGCCGAGCAAGGTCGTACAGATGTTTGAAAATGACCGATCTCACCTATACGGTCTTGAACAACCGGGCGCGGAATTCTCCGTCCACCGGTCACCCTGCATCACCGCACGCACCAGCACCACCGCACGCATCAGCACCACCGCAGAACAGCACCACCGCACGCACCACGAGCCGCCAAGGCACCCAGCGCCGACCAGGGAGGACGGACGTGACCGAGGATCGGGCCAGCCGGCCGAAGAGCCCGCAGCAGATCACCGAGGCGGGACCGCCGGCCACCCGACGCCGGGGCGCCGCGCGCAGCCGGACCGGGCAGCCCGCCGTGCGCCCGGTCACCCCGGTGGTCAGTGCCTTCCCCGACCCCGCGACGGTGGATCTCACCGCCCGGCAGCGCCGGATCCTGGAGTTCATCCGCAGCTGGGTCGAGCGGCACGGCTACCCGCCGAGCGTGCGCGAGATCGGCGAGGCCGTCGGCCTGGTCTCGCCGTCCAGCGTCGCCTACCAGCTCAAGGAGCTGGAGAAGAAGGGCTTCCTGCGCCGCGACCCCAACCGGCCGCGCGCCGTGGACGTCCGGGCGCCCGCCGAGGTCGACGACGAACTGGCCCGCTCGCAGCGTCCCGCCCCAGCCTACGTGCCGATGCTGGGCCGGATCGCGGCCGGTGGCCCGATCCTGGCCGAGCAGGCCGTGGAGGACATCTTCCCCCTCCCCCGCGAGCTGGTGGGTGAGGGCGAGGTCTTCATGCTCCAGGTCAAGGGCGACTCGATGCTGGACGCGGCGATCTGCGACGGCGACTGGGTCGTGGTCCGGCAGCAGCCGACCGCCGAGGCCGGCGACATCGTCGCCGCCATGCTCGACGGCGAGGCGACCGTGAAGACCTACCGCCGCCGCGACGGGCACGTCTGGCTCATGCCGCAGAACCCGGCCTTCGACCCGATCCCCGGCGACGACGCCACGATCATGGGCCGGGTCGTCGCGGTGCTGCGCCGCATCTGATCCGCCACCGCGCCGGGTGGCCGCCCTCGGCGGTCACCCGGGTGCCGTGCCGCTCAGCTGCGGGTCCTGAGCGGCCGTTGCGCCTCCGGCAGGCCCAGCGCCCCAGTAGCGGTCGCTCCGGCAGGCCCAGCGCCCCAGTAGCGGTCGCTCCGGCAGGCCCAGCCTCAGTAGCCGTCGCTCCGGCAGGCCCAGCCTCAGTAGCGGTCACCTCGGTAGCGGTCGCCCCGGTAACCCCGGCCACCACCGGGCACGTGACCGTAACCGCGACCGTCGTCGGGGCCGTCGTCGCGCCGGCGGACCGGCCGCTGGCCACGGGGATCCGACTCGTCGCCCCGACGCGGCGGCTCCGCCCGGCCACCGCCGTAGACGCCGCCGCCCGGCTGCCCGCCGCCACCGTAGACACCGCCACCGGGACGACCGCCGCCCTGGCGACCGCCGCCACCACCCTGGCGTCCGCCACCGCCCTGACGGCCACCGTCGCCGCCCTGGCGGCCACCACCCTGCCGGCCGCCGCTCCCCTGGCGTCCACCGCCACCCGGCGGCGGAACACCCGGCAGCTCCGGGTCCGTCATCAGCGCCCGGGCGATCTGCACCCGCTTGCGCTCCCCCTCGGAGAGGGTGCCGTAGGCGCGTTCGGCGA
>NZ_JBEZEV010000076.1:0-34320 GCF_040649055.1 Micromonospora sp. NPDC049060 | reverse complement strand
ACAGCCGGGTGGCGCCCACCGGCGCGTCGGGACGTCGGCGCCCACCGGCGCGGGACGTGGCGTCAGGAGACGGCGAAGATGCCCGCGACTCCCAGGATCACCATGAGCAACACCGTCACCAGCGCGCCCCGCTCGCTTTCGACCGCCTGCTCGCGGTACTCGGTCACGGGGTTCGTCGTCTCGCCGGGCATGGTGTTGCCTCCTCGGTGTTCGCGTCGTGATCGGGCGGGCTGTCGGGGGCCGTCCGACCGGTCACCGGAGTGCCGGCCGGGATGCGGACCCGCGACACGGGTCCTACCGTGAGGACGTTGTCGACCTCGGGGGGCTGGAACGGTGGCACCGCGCAACTGGTTCCTGAGCGCAGCCGAACGCGCCAACCCGGTCTCAGAGTTACCCGTCTGGAGCAGCGGAAACCTTGCCGAGCCGTTAATTCACGGTGCCGAGTACTTCGACCGGCTGGTCGACGAGGTGCAGGCGCTGGAGGCCGGCGACCACCTCTTCTTCACCGACTGGCGGGGCGACCCGGACCAACGGCTGCGCCCGGACGGGCCGACCGTGGCGCAGCTCTTCGCGCGTGCCGCGCAGCGGGGCGTGGTGGTCAAGGGCCTGATCTGGCGCTCCCACCTCGACCTCCTGGCCTACAGCGAGGCGGAGAACCGCAACCTGAGCGAGACGGTCTCCGCCGCCGGCGGCGAGGTGCTGCTCGACCAGCGGGTCCGCCGGGGCGGCTCGCACCACCAGAAGCTTGTGGTACTGCGGCACCTGCGCGCGCCGGAACGGGACGTCGCCTTCGCCGGCGGGATCGACCTGTGCCACAGCCGCCGCGACGACGCCGCGCACCGGGGCGACCCGCAGGCGGTGCAGATGTCCGCCCGCTACGGCGACCACCCGCCCTGGCACGACGTGCAGCTCGCGGTGCGGGGGCCGGTGGTGGGCGCGCTGGACACCACCTTCCGGGAGCGCTGGACCGACCCGATGCCGCTGGACTCGGAGAACCCCCTCGCCTACCTGCGCGACCGGCTGCGCGGCGCGGACCTGCGGCCCGACCCGCTGCCGCCGCAGCCGGCCGACCCGCCGCCCTGCGGCCCGCACGACGTCCAGGTGCTGCGCACCTACCCGGCGGTCCGGCCCCGCTACTCCTTCGCCCCCGACGGCGAGCGCACGGTGGCCCGCGGCTACACCAAGGCGGTCCGGCGGGCCCGGCGGCTGATCTACCTGGAGGACCAGTACCTGTGGTCCAGCGAGGTGGCCGACCTGTTCGCCCGGGCGCTGCGGGAGAATCCCGACCTGCACCTGGTCGCCGTGGTCCCCCGCTTCCCGGACGTGGACGGCCGGCTGGCGCTGCCGCCCAACACGGTGGGCCGCGAGCAGGCGCTGTCGCTCTGCGAGCGGGCGGCCCCCGACCGGGTGCACGTGCTCGACGTGGAGAACCACGCCGGCACCCCGGTCTACGTGCACGCCAAGGTGTGCGTGGTCGACGACGTGTGGGCCAGCGTGGGCAGCGACAACTTCAACCGCCGGTCCTGGACGCACGACAGCGAGCTGTCCTGCGCGGTGCTGGACGGCACCCTGGCCGACCGGGCGCCGACCGACCCGGCCGGCCTCGGCGACGGCGCCCGGGTCTTCGCCCGGGACCTGCGGCTGCGGCTGTGGCGCGAGCACCTGGACCGCGACCCCGACGGCGGCGAGGACGCCGACCTGATCGACCCGGCCGACGCCGTGGCGGCGATCAGCGCCGCCGCCGACGCGCTGCAACGGTGGTACGACGACGGGCAGGTTGGTCCCCGGCCGCCGGGCCGGCTGCTGCCGCACCGGGCGGAACGGCTGCCCTGGTACACCCGGGCTTGGGCGCTGCCGGCGTACCGGCTGGTCTACGACCCGGACGGCCGGCCGCTGCGGGCCCGTCGGGCGGGCACGTGGTGAGCGCTCGGGCCTGACCGTCAGGCGGGTACGAACAGGGCGTCGGCCCGGCTGCGGGCGGGCTCGGCCTCGACGGGGCCGGCGTCGGCGGTGTGCACCGTCAGCCCGCCGGGATAGGCGAACGAGGCGCGCGGGGAGTAGAAGCCGAAGCCGATCGTCAGCGGGTTCTCCGGGCGGAGCGCGTAGATCGGGTGGGCCGGCTCCAGGAACTCCACCGACTCGATCACGAACGGGTCGACCGGTTCGGCGACGTACGGGTAGACGGCGCTGAGCAGCTGCCCGTCGCGCGCCGTGAAGTAGCGGTGGTGGCCGCTGCTGATCGCCCGGCCCGTCTCACCCACCTGGCAGCGGGCCCGGATCACCGGTACGCCGTCGATCTCCGTCTCGGCGACGATCTCCCCGTCGTGGTGCTCGATGCGGGTGCGGCCCACGACGGCGGGCGCCCCCCGGGCGGCGGCGTAGGCGCGGACCCGTGCGCTACAGGTCACGTAGTCCGTCCACCAGCCGCCGGGGTTCATCCCGCCCGGCGCGTCCACCCCGGCCAGCGCCACCCCGAGGTAGGTCAGCGAGTACGCGCCGAAGCCGGAGGTCTGGCTCTCGTCGTCGACCACGTACTGGTTCATGAAGACCAGGCGGTCGGCCGACGGGCGCAGCCCGGCCGGGACCAGCGCCGCGACCGCGTCCGGGTCCGCCGGCAGCCAGCCGAAGAAGAGCGTGCGGCTGTTGACGACGAGATGGGGGGCGGCGGGGTCGAGCACGGCACCTCCGGAGCGGGGCGGGTACCCGCACGCTACGGCCCGTCCCGCGGACGGGACAACGACGGAAAGCCGACATTCGGCGCTGGTCATCCGGGGGACCGTGGCCGCTCGGCCTGCCGGTCCGGGCCACCCGGATGCAGCGACGTCGATGTCCGGCGGGGCCGGCTGGCCGTACGCCCGAGGTAAGCCGACTCACAATCCGAGACTACTTTGCCCGATTAGCGCTGTTCGTGACGGAAAGTTACTTAAGTACATCGTACTTTCGGCTAGATTTCGTCATACCGATCGGGCTAAGGTGACTCCCGAACGGACATCTGAAGTTAAACCTAAGCGTCACGTCTTTCATCCGCGGACGAGGTGCAGGGAGGACCACCCATGACCGCGCCAACGATCAGCGAGCCGGCGACCACGACAGCGCCGAGCACCGCCCAGAAGCTCGACCCGCGTGCGCTCACCGACAGCGCCGCGGACCTGCTCAACGCGATGGCCGCGCTGCCGGCCGGCCACCCGTCCCGCGCCGCCCTGCGCGACAGGGCGATCGAGGCCTGGCTGCCGCTCGCCAACCACCTCGCCCACCGCTACAGCGGCCGGGGCGAGCCCACCGACGACCTGGCCCAGACCGCCGCGGTCGGCCTGATCAAGGCGATCGACAAGTTCGACCCGTCCCGCGGCGTCGACTTCGCCGGCTACGCGATCCCCACCATCATCGGTGAGCTCAAGCGGCACTTCCGCGACCGCACCTGGGACATCCGGGTCCCCCGCCGGCTCCAGGAGCTGCGGCTGGCCATCTCCGACGCCAACAGCTCGCTGTTGCAGACCCTGGGCCGTTCGCCCACGGTCGCCGACATCGCCGCCCACCTCAAGCTCACCGAGGAAGAGGTCCTGGAGGGCCTGGAGGGCGCCCGCGCCTACAACGCGGTCTCGCTCTCCACCCCGACCGGCGACGGCGACCGCGCGACCGAGCTGGGCGACATGCTCGGCGGCGTGGACGGCGAGTTCGAGCTGGCCGAGCTGCGGGTCGCCCTCGGCCCGGCGCTGGCCACGCTCGACGAGCGGGAGCAGAAGATCCTCACGCTGCGGTTCTACGGCAACCTGACGCAGTCGCAGATCGCCGAGCAGATCGGCGTCTCGCAGATGCACGTGTCCCGGCTGCTGGCCCGCGCGCTGACCAAGCTGCGGGGGCAGCTCGACGGCACGTACTAGGGGTGGTGGGCGATGGCCGGGCCGGCGGGCCCGGCCATCGTCGTGTCCGGGGCGGGCTCCCGCCACATCGGCCAGAACGGCGTGCCGTCGGGCAGGTGGAAGGGCTCGGCGACCTGGTAGCCGTGCCGCGCGTACAGGTCGCGACCGGTCTCGCTGGCCGCCTCCAGGTAACCGGGCACCCCCTCGGCGTCGAGCACGGCGTGGTGGTGCCGCAGCAGCGCGCTGCCCAGCCCCTGCCCCTGCCGGTCCGGTGCGACGGCGAGGAACGCCAGGTGGTGGTGGTCGGGGTGCGGGTGGTGGGCCTCGAAGAGCTTGTCCAGGTGGGCGAACCGGTCGGTCCACTCCCCGCAGGCCGCGGCCAGCCGGGCGTCGTAGTCCGCCGGCGGCGGGGGCGGGTCGCCCACCGAGGGGAACCAGACCGCGACCCCCGCCCGGTCCGCGGTCGCGTGGACGAGGCCGTACCGCATCGCGTGGTCCACCAGGATCGCGAAGTTGCCGGCCAGCACGGACTGCCGCCGCCCGGCGTCGGGCACCAGCCACCGGGGCGCGTCGAGGGCCATGAACGCCTCGGCGATCCGGCCAGCCACCAGCGACGTCTCCCGCGGCCCGAGCCGCTCGATGCGCACCTCGCTCACCGCCGCGCCGCCGTCCCGCTCGGGACGGGCCCGCCGAGGTGCCCGGCCGGCGGCGCCGTCACCGCCACGCTCTCCGCACCCAGACCGATCCGGGCGTACGTGTCGGGGCGGTTGCCGCGCAGCACCAGCGCCCACAGCAGGCCGAGCAGTGCGGCGACCGGGTAGACCGCCGGGACCGCCCAGCGCAGGGGCGAGTCCGGGGCCACCCCGAGCAGGTCGGCGAAGTTGACCACCGCGAGCAGGACGATCACGGCCAGGGCCACGGCGGCGAGTCCGGGGGCGACCGCGCGCCGCCACAGCGTCTCGTCGACCCCGTCGCGGGCGAAGAAGGCGATCACCGCGACCGATGTGGTGGCGATCAGCAGCAGCACCCCGAAGCCCCCGGCGGTGCCGACCCAGTAGAACAGCTGCACCACCGGGTCCCAGCCGTTGAGCGCGTAGAGCAGGATCACCACGAGGCCGAGCGCGCTCTGCGCGAGGGAGGCGGCCCGGGGCGAGCCGGTGCGCGGCGAGGTCTGCCCGAACACGGCCGGCAGCACCCGCTCGCGGCCGAGCGCGAACGTGTACCGGGCGGTGGTGTTGTGGAAGGAGATCATCGCGGCGAGCACCGAGGTCAGGAAGAGCGCCTGGCCGATGGTGACGGCGGTGCCCCCGAGGTGCGCCTCGGCCAGGTTGAAGATGAGTCCGATGCTCTGCTCGCCCGCCTCGGCGGCGATCCGGTCCGGCCCGACGGCGACGGTCATGCTCCACGACGACAGCGCGTAGATCCCCGCGATGATGGCGATGGAGAGATAGGTGGCCAACCGCACCGTCCGCCGCGGGTCCCTGCTCTCCTCGCTGAACACCACGGCGGACTCGAAGCCCACGAAGCCCAGGATGGCCAGCACCAGCACCGCGCCGGCGCCGGGCACGACGAGGTTCTCCGGTGACAGCGCGGCGAAGCTGACGTCCCCGCCGGCCGGGTGGGTCAGCTGCCCGAGGTCGAAGACCACGATCACCACCATCTCGGCGACCAGCAGCGCCGCCAGCACCAGGCCGTTGAGGTCGATGCGGAGCAGCCCGAGCACGCCGACCGTCGCCCAGGCGACCAGCGCCACCACCCACCACGCCGGGGCCACCCCGAACAGGCGGCCCAGCACCGGTTCCGCGGCGGCGCCGATGGTGCCGTAGAGCCCCACCTGGAGGGCGTTGTACGCGATCAGCGCCACCCAGGCGGCGCCGACGCCGGCAGGGCGGCCCAGCCCACGGGCGACGTAGGCGTAGAACGCGCCGGCGTTGGCCATCCGCCGGGCCATCGCCACGTACCCGATGGAGAAGAGGGCGAGCACCGCGGCCACCGTCAGGAAGGCCAGCGGGATGCCGAGCACCCCGACGACCCCGTAGCCGGTGGTGACGACGCCGGCCACGACGGTCAGCGGGGCGGCGGCGGAGAGGACGAAGAAGATCACCGACGGCACCCCGAGCCGGCCACGGGCCAATGCCTCGGAGACGTTGCTCGGTCGGTCGAGCGTTGGTGTCGACATACGCGGACTCCGGTTCGAGGGGAGGGAGGGTGGAGGGCGTCAGCCGACGCCGCGCAGCACGGCGGCGCCGACGGCGGCCTCGGTGTGCGCCACGAGTTCCCGCAGCGGCGGGGGCAGCGCCGGGATGAGCACGCCCAGCCGGTGGTGCGCCCGGGGGCCGGCGCTCCACAGCACCTCGCGGCTCAGGCCGGCGGCGACGACCAGACCCAGCAGCGTCCCGTCGGGCACGCTCGGCGGTTCCGGCCGGTCGAGCAGGGCGCGCAGCCGGGTGGCCGGCCAGGCCACCGCGTTGAGGTCGATCGGCAGGTAGCTGACGGTGGTGCGCAGCAGCCGCCGGGTCTCCTGCCGGCGCAGCACCCCCGCTCTGACCAGCCGCTCACCCACCGAGGTGGTGGCGGTCTGCGCCAGGAAGCTCAGCCAGGTACGCACCGGGTGCTGCTGCGTCTCACCGACCAGCTGGTCCAGCACGGTGTGCGCCAGCGCGTCCGCCGGCGGGCGACGGTCGAGCACCGTGACGAGCCCGGCGGAGACGGTGGCGTGTCCACGCAGGACCAGTTCGCCGAGCAGCCCTGCGGCGAGGCCGAGGCCCGTCGCCGTCGGGTTCAGCTTCGCCTTGCCCCGGCTGTCGTTGTGGGTGATCAGGAAGAACTCGTCGGCGATGTGCAACCGGTCCTCCCGCACGGGTTGTCCACAGTGTTCGCAACCGGGCAAGGATGCACCGGCCGTGACTGCAACGCAACTCCCGTTTATGGAAGTTGCACTCCGTGCTGGCCCCACCTGCGGATCTTGCCGTGACAGACTCGGAGGGTGACCGCGAGCCCCACCGTCCGCCGCCGCCGCATCGCCCGGGAACTCCGTCAGCTGCGCGAGCGCGCGGGCATGACCCTGGACGTCGCCGCCCGGCAACTCGACATGTCCAAGAGCAACCTGTCCCGCATCGAGAACGCCCAGATCGGCATCAAGCCGCGCGACGTCCGGGCCGCGCTGGCGCTGTACGAGGTGACCGGGGCCGACGCCGAGGCGCTCATCGAGATCGCCCGCGGGGCGCAGCAGCGCGGCTGGTGGCAGAAGTACAGCGACGTCCTGCCGGAGTGGTTCGAGTTCTACGTCGGGCTGGAGGCGGAGGCGGCGAGCCTGCGCACGTACGAGGTCGAGGCGGTGCCCGGGCTGTTGCAGACCGAGGCGTACGCGCGGGAGGTCTTCCGGCGTACCGCGGGCGAGGACGGGATCGAGCGCAAGGTCGCCGCGCGGCTGCATCGGCAGAACGTGCTGCACCGCGACAATCCGGTCGAGCTGTCCGTGGTGCTCAACGAGGCGGTGCTCTGCCGCCCGGTCGGCGGCAACGCCGTGATGGCCGACCAGATGGCCCACCTCGCGAAGGTCTCTCAACTACCGAACGTGACCCTCCAGGTACTTCCGTTCTCCGCCGGCGGACACCCGGCGATGAACGCGCCGTACGTCGTGCTGACGTTCGCCGACACCGCCGACGCGGCCGTGGTTTACCTGGAAAACCTCACGATGGGGCTGGCTCTGGAGGAGGCCGGGCAGGTGCGCGGGTATAGCCTTGTGCACGAGGAGATGTGCCGGATGGCACTCGGCCCGGAGGCGTCCCTGACCCGCCTGACGGAAGCTTCTCGTCACTTTGCGTGACCGTTGACGCGGCGCGCCGGCACAGACGGGGGTACCGCGATGAGCGCGCTCGACCTGACCCGCGCCCAGTGGCGCACCAGCAGCCGCAGCGTGGGCAACGGCAACTGCGTGGAGGTCGCCGCCGCCGGGGACCGGATCGCCGTCCGGGACAGCAAGGACCGGCCCGGCCCCGTGCTCGCCTTCCCGGCGTCGGCCTGGCGCGCCTTCGTCACCGGCGTCGACGGGGTACGCCCCGGCTGAGCCGTTTCCCGGGCGGTGCGAGACTGGGCCGTGCTCTCGGACGTGCCCCTCGACCTGCCCGTACGCCCCGTGCTGCCGGAGCTGGTCGCGGCGCTGCGCGGCGCCGGCGCCGGCGCCGGGGTGCTGGTCGCCCCGCCCGGCACCGGCAAGACGACCCTCGCCCCGCTAGCCGTGGCCGACGAGGTCCCCGGTCGCGTGCTGGTCGCCCAGCCGCGCCGGGTGGCGGCCCGCGCGGCGGCGCGCCGGATGGCCGCGCTGCTCGGTGAGCCGCTCGGCGAGCGGATCGGGTACGCGGTGCGCGGCGAGCGCCGCAGCGGACCGCGGACCCGCGTCGAGGTGGTCACCACCGGGCTGCTGGTGCGGCGGCTGCACCGCGATCCCGAGCTGGCCGGCACCGGCGCCGTGCTGCTCGACGAGTGCCACGAGCGGCAGCTCGACGCCGACCTGGCGCTCGCGTTCGCGGTGGAGGCCCGGGCCGCGCTGCGCCCCGACCTCTGGCTGCTGGCGATGTCGGCCACCCCCGAGGCAGACCGCTTCGCCGCGCTGCTCGGCGGCGACGGCGCTCCCGCGCCGATCGTCCGGGCGTCCTCGGCCCTGCACCCGGTGACCCGGATCTGGGCGCCGCCACCCCGGCCGGTGGCCGCGCCGGGGGCCGGCCCGGTCGACCGGGGCCTGCTCGACCACGTCGCGGCGACGGTGCGCCGGGCGCTGCGCGAGTGCGACGGTGACGTGCTGGTCTTCCTGCCCGGAGCCGGCGAGATCGGTGCCGTCGCGGGCCGGCTGGCCGACCTGCGCGACGCGGTCGCCGTCCTGCCGCTGCACGGCCGGCAGCGCGGCGCCGACCAGGACGCGGCGCTGCGCCCGGCCGACCGGCGGCGGGTGGTGCTGGCGACGGCGGTGGCGGAGAGCAGCCTGACCGTGCCGGGCGTCCGGGTGGTGGTGGACGCCGGGCTGTCCCGAGTCGCCCGGATGGACCTGGCCCGGGGTCTGGGCGCCCTGGTCACCGTCGGCGTGTCCCGGGCGGCGGCCACCCAGCGGGCCGGCCGCGCGGGCCGGGAGGCGCCCGGGCACGTCTACCGCTGCTGGTCGGCGGCGACCCACGAGCGGCTGGCCGCGCAGCCGGAGCCGGAGATCGCGACCGCCGACCTGACCGGCTTCGCCCTGGAGCTGGCCGCCTGGGGTGCACCGGACGGCGCCGGGCTGGCCCTGCCCGACCCGCCCCCGGCGGCGTCGATGACGGTGGCCCGCGACACCCTCGCCACCCTCGGCGCGCTCGACGCCGACGGGCGGATCACCGACCGGGGCCGGGCGATCGCCGCGGTCGGGGCACACCCCCGGCTGGCCCGGGCGCTGCTCGACGGGGCCGCCCGGGTGGGGGCGGACCGGGCGGCGGAGGTCGTGGCGCTGCTCGCCGAGGACACCGCCGCCGGGCCGGGCGACGACCTGACCGCCGCGTGGCGCCGGTTGCGCGCGGGCGCGGACCCGGGCGCCACCGCCCGCTGGCGTTCGGAGGTACGCCGACTGCGCGCCGCCCTGCCCGACGTGCGGTCGGGACGGCCTGACCGGGGCCGCCCGCCCCGTGCTTCCGACGCACCGGCGGGAGGCACCGGCCGGGCGAGGTCGGCCGGCGACCCCGCGCGGGCCGGCGACGCGGGCCGGTTGACCGACGACCTGGCCGCCGGGCTGCTGGTCGGGCTGGCCCACCCGGAGCGGCTGGCCCGGGTGCGGCGGCCGGGCGGCTCGGCGTACCTGATGAGCGGCGGGACCGCGGCGGAGCTGGCGCCCGGGTCGGGGCTGGCCGGCGCCGACTGGCTGGCGGTCGCGGT
This sequence comes from Micromonospora sp. NPDC049060, assembly GCF_040649055.1. Classification (NCBI taxonomy): domain Bacteria; kingdom Bacillati; phylum Actinomycetota; class Actinomycetes; order Micromonosporales; family Micromonosporaceae; genus Micromonospora; species Micromonospora sp. NPDC049060. The sequence continues at coordinate 24,565 of NZ_JBEZEV010000076.1, read as the reverse complement.
GGCGGACCGCTCCCCCGGCGCGCCGACCGCCCGGGTGCGGCTGGCCACCCCGCTCGACGAGGCGACCGCCCGGGAGGCGGGCGGGCCGCTGCTGCGCACCGAGCGGGAGGTCGGCTGGGCCGGCGAGGACGTGGTGGCCCGGGAGGTGCTGCGGCTGGGCGCGATCGAGCTGGTCGAGCGACCGATCACCCGGCCCGACCCGGCGGAGGTGGCGCAGGCCCTGCTGACCGGCCTGCGTCGTACCGGCCTCGGCCTGCTGACCTGGACCCCGGCGGCGCGCGCGCTGCGCGAGCGGCTGGCGTTCTGCCGGCAGTCGCTCGGCGGCGACTGGCCCGACGTGGGCGACGAGGCGCTGCTCGCCGACGCGCCCGCCTGGTTGGGCCCGGAGCTGGCCCGCGCCCGCCGCCGCGCCGACCTGGCCCGCCTCGACGTGGCCGGGGCGCTGCGCCGGCTGCTGCCGTGGGCGCTGGCGGCGCGGCTGGACGAGGTGGCGCCCGAGCGGATCGCGGTGCCGAGCGGATCGCGGATCCGGCTCGACTACGCCGACCCGGCGGCGCCGGTGCTCGCGGTGAAGCTCCAGGAGACCTTCGGCTGGCGGGACGCGCCGCGCATCGCCGACGGCCGGGTGCCGGTGCTGCTGCACCTGCTCTCGCCGGCCGGGCGGCCGGTGGCGGTCACCGCCGACCTGGCCTCCTTCTGGCGCACCGGCTATCCGCAGGTACGCGGGGAGCTGCGCGGTCGCTACCCGCGCCACCCGTGGCCGGAGGACCCGACCACGGCCCCGCCCACCCGGCACACCACTCCGCGCCGGCGCTGAGCGGGCTCATATCGTCGCCTCCCTGCGGTCGGCGACGCCACGAGGCTCCAGAGCGCTGAACCGGCTGGTTCGCTCGCGACGCTCGCTCACTCCTGCACGACGTCGGCGACGACCACCGTGACGTTGTCCGGCCCGCCGGCGCGCAGCGCCAGGTCGATCAGCCGGCGGGCGCAGTCCGCGCGGTCGGGGTGCTCGGCGAGCACCTCGGCGAGGGTGTCCGGGCGGACGACGTTGGACAGCCCGTCGCTGCACAGCAGCCAGCGGTCCCCCGCCCACGGCACCATCGTCGCGTACGCCGGGGAGACCTCCTCGCCCTGCAACGCCTGGGTGACAACGGCCCGGCGGGGGTGGCTGCTGGCCTGGTCGGCGGTGATCACCCCCTGGTCGACGAGCATCTGCACGAACGTGTCGTCCCGGGTGATCTGCTTGAGCACACCTTCGCGGAACAGGTAGGCGCGGGAGTCGCCGACGTGGGCGAGGGCCAGGCAGCTGCCCGTCCGGGCGAAGAGCAGGGCGGTCAGCGTGGTGCCCATGCCCTGCCGCTCCTGATCCTCGGCGACCGCCTGGTGGATCCGCTCGGTGGCGAGCTGGATGCCGCTCTGCAGTGCGGCCACCAGCGCGTGCTCCGGGGTCTCCACGTCCAGCGGAGCGAACGCGTCGATGGCGATCGCGCTGGCCAGGTCGCCGGCCGCCATCCCGCCCATGCCGTCGGCGACGGCGACGAGCCAGGTGCCGGCGTGCAGGGCGTCCTGGTTTCCGCTGCGGATCAGCCCACGGTCGCTCGTTCCCACGGAGCGCAGCTTCAGGGTCATGGGTGGCAGCCTGCCAGGCGGAGGGCTCAGTTGTCTCTAGGAGATCAGGACCTCGGCGAGTCGCGCGGCGAATCTCACTGTCCCGGGGGCCCGTCGGGCGGGTCCACGCCATCCAGCCGGATCGATTGACAGGGTGCCGGAGGCACTGGAACCATCGACAGGACCTGGGAGCGCTCCCAGGTCGTCCACCGCCATCCCCCGTCCCCGCAGTCGTCCGGAAGGAACACCCGTGACGCCATCCCGACGTCGCCTCGCGCTGCTCGCGACCGCGACCGCCCTCGCCCTGACCGGAGCCACCGCCGGCACGGCCCACGCCGAACCGCCCCCCGACGCCCCCGAGCAGATCGACAACGGCGACTTCAGCGCCGGCGTGTCCCCCTGGTTCTCCTACGGCACCGGTCCGCTCGCGGTCACCGACGGCCGGCTCTGCGCCACCGTGCCCGGCGGCCTGGCCAACCCGTGGGACGCCGGCATCGGCCAGGACGGCGTGCCGCTGGTCGCCGGGGCCGAGTACACGCTCGGCTTCGACGTCTCCGCCACCCCCGGCGCCGCCGTCAAGGCCGTCCTGCAACTGGGCACCGCCCCCTACACCACGTACGCCAGCGTCGACGCCACCGCCGGCGGCACCGCCCAGCGGTTCGAGAAGACGTTCACGGTTCCCGAGGCGAACCCGGCCGCCCAACTGATCTTCCAGGTCGGCGGTGCCGCGGCCGAGCAGACCGTCTGCCTGGACGACGTCTCGCTGCGCGGCGGCGACCCGCCCGCGCCGTACGTGCCCGACACCGGGCCACGGGTGCGGGTCAACCAGGTCGGCTACCTGCCCGGCGGGCCGAAGAACGCCACAGTGGTCACGTCGGCGACCGACGCCCTGCCCTGGCAGCTCCGCTCGGCCGCCGGCGCGGTCCTGGCGAGTGGCAGCACCACCCCGCGCGGCGTGGACGCCGCCTCCGGGCAGAACGTGCAGACGCTCGACTTCTCGTCGTACCGGACCCCGGGGGCGGGGCTGACCCTGACCGTCGACGGCGAGACCAGCCACCCCTTCGACATCTCCGGCACCCTCTACGACCGGCTGCGCGCCGACTCCCTCCAGTTCTTCTACGCCCAGCGCAGCGGCATCGCCATCGACGGCGACCTGATCGGCGCGGAGTACGCCCGCCCGGCCGGGCACCTCGACGTGGCGCCCAACAAGGGCGACACCAACGTGCCCTGTCAGCCGGGCGTCTGCGACTACTCGCTGGACGTGCGCGGCGGCTGGTACGACGCCGGCGACCACGGCAAGTACGTGGTCAACGGCGGCATCGCCACCTACCAGCTGCTGAACACCTTCGAGCGGACCCGCACGGCCGCCACCGCCGGGCACGGCGCGGCCCTCGGCGACAGCACGCTGCGGGTGCCCGAGCGCGGCAACGGCGTGCCGGACGTGCTCGACGAGGCGCGCTGGGAGCTGGAGTTCCTGCTGCGCATGCAGGTGCCGGCCGGCAAGCCGCTCGCCGGGATGGCCCACCACAAGATCCACGACCGGAACTGGACCGGGCTGCCGCTCGCCCCGCACGACGACCCCGAGCAGCGCGAGCTGCACCCGCCGTCGACCGCCGCCACCCTCAACCTGGCCGCCGTCGCCGCCCAGTGCGCGCGGCTCTTCGCCCCCTACGACGCGGCCTTCGCCAAGCGCTGCGGCACGGCGGCGAAGACGGCCTACGCCGCCGCCAAGGCCAACCCGACGCGGTACGCCAGCCCCGCCGACAGCACCGGCGGCGGCGCGTACGACGACACGAACGTCACCGACGAGTTCTACTGGGCCGCCGCCGAGCTCTTCCTGACCACCGGCGAGCAGCCGTACCTGGCGGACCTGAGCGCGTCGCCGCACCACACCGGCAACGTGTTCGACCCGCGCGGCTTCGGCTGGCAGGGCGTCGCCGCGCTGGGCCGGCTCGACCTGGCCACCGTGCCGAACGGGCTGCCGGCCGCCGACCTGGCCCGCGTGCGCGCCTCGGTGACCGCCGCCGCCGACGCCCACCTGGCCGAGGCGGCCCGGCAGGCGTACGGGCTGCCGATGCCCGGCGACCCGGACAGCTACTTCTGGGGCGGCAACAGCAACATCATCAACAACGCGGTCGTGCTGGCCACCGCCTTCGACCTGACCCGCGACGCGAAGTACCGCGACGGCGCGGTGCAGGCGATGGACTACGTCCTCGGCCGCAACGCGCTGAACATCTCGTACGTGACCGGGTGGGGCGAGCACGCGGCGGAGAACCAGCACAGCCGGATCTTCGGCCACCAGCTCGACCCGGACCTGCCGAAGCCGCCCGCCGGCTCGCTGGCCGGCGGCCCGAACGCCGCCCTCCAGGACCCGTTCGCCGCCAAGCTGCTCGCCGGCTGCAAGCCGATGTTCTGCTACGTCGACGACATCAACTCGTACGCGACCAACGAGGTGGCGATCAACTGGAACTCGGCGCTGGCCTGGATCGCCTCGTTCCTGGCCGACCAGGGTGACTCGAAGGCGGTGCCGGCGCCCACCTGCTCCGCCACGTACACCAACTACGGCACCTGGGAGGGCGGCACCGGGTTCACCGCCCAGGTGACCATCCGCAACACCGGCACCAGCGCGATCGACGGCTGGGCGGCCCGCTTCGCCTTCACCGGCGACCAGAAGGTACGCGAGGCCTGGCTGGCGAAGGCGACCCAGGCGGGGGCCACGGTCACCGCGAAGAACGAGTCGTACAACGCCAGGATCGCCCCGGGCGGCACCGTCACCTTCGGCTTCAACGCGGTGACCGGCGGCGGCGCCAACCCGGCACCCGGCCTGATCACCGTCAACGGCGCGGCCTGCGCGCTCTCCTGACCGACCCGTGGTCCGGTGCGCCCCGGGCGATCCGTCGCCTCGACCGCACCGGCCCGGATCGTCCCAGGTGACGAGCGCGCCGCCCGCGTAACGGCCTCCCCCGGGTCCCCGGGGGAGGCCACCACCGGGTCCGGCCGTCGATTCTCGTGGACGGCGTCGCGGGGCGTACGACAGGGTGTCCGACATGGACGACGCGGAGCGGCGGGTCTGGTCGCGACTGCCGGACGACACCCGGAGTGCCCTGGCCGACCTGAGCCCGGCGGACCTGCGCACGCTGCTGCTGGCGGTGGCCCGGGACCGGGCGGCGGCGGTACGCCCCGCGGACCTGGTCCGCCGCTGGCGCACGGACCGCTTCACCCGGCCGGCGGCGGCCGACCCCCGCGCGCTGGCCGCCGTCGAGGCCCGCCTGTGGGAACTGCTCCCGGCGGAGTTCGCCGGCGTCGACCTCTCCCCCGTCGCGCCGCTCGGCACCTGCTCGGTCGTCACGCCGATGAGCCAGAACCGCATCGTCACCACCTTCCGCGCCACCGAGGTGCTCAGCGATCCCACCAACGCGCTCGCGATCGAGGCCGCGGTGCGTCGCCGGGAACAGCCGGCCGGCGGCACCGTGCACCTGGCCGCCTGCCACCGGGTGCTGCGGGCGCAGGACTTCGGGCCGACCTGGGCGGCGCACTTCCGGCTCTTCACGCTGGTCTCCAGCGCCCGCGACACCGGCTCGGGGCGCACCGAGGCACGGCTGCTCACCCAGCACCTGGCGTACTGGCGCGCGGTGCTCGCCACCCTGCTGCCGCCGTCGGCGGCGGCCCGGGTGCACCTGACCGTGCTGGACAGCCCCGTCGTCGCGGAACGGATCGCCGACACCGTCCGGCCGGCGCTGGGCCCGTCGGGCGTACCGCTTGTGGACGAGCCGGAGCGCCGGCGCGGCCGGGGCTACTACGTCGACGCGGCGCTGCGGATCACCGCCGGCGAGGTCGAACTCGGCGACGGCGGCTTCACCGACTGGACCGCCAGGATGACCAGCGACGCCAAGGAACGCTGCCTGACCTCCTGCCTGGCGACGGAGCAAACCGCCGCGCTCGCCGAGGGCCGGGGCCCGGCGGCGCCCTGACCACGATCAGGCCGCATCGATGCCTGGCGGAGCCCGCCTACCATCATTGCCATGGATGCGACGGGGTGGATCCTGGCCGGGATCGCGGTGACGGCCGTCGCCGTCACCCTGGTCGTGCTGGCGCTGCGGAGGCGGCGGGCGTCGCCTCCCGGCGGGCGGGACGCGGCGTTGACGGCGGCGCGCAAGGCGATCCGGCAGTCCCGCCGGGACGGCCGGCGCCGTGGGCGGGGCAGCCTCCGCGGCGAAGGGTACGGCGGGGATCCCAGCACGATGGGCACCGCCAGCTCCGGCGACTCGGGCGGGACGCCCTGACCTCCCGGCGTAGCTGCCGCCCGGAGCGGTGCATCGTCTACGACATCAGCTCGACAGCACGAGCGCGGGGAGACCGCCGCCCCGGCCGGGCGCACCGAGGCGCCTGGTTGTAGCAGCATGTCCGTCATGACCGACCAGCGAAACCCCAATCTGCGTCCCGGCGGGCCCGATGACGCGCCCGCCGTGCTGCGGCTGTTCGACGACGCCATCGCCTGGCTGGCGGCGCGGGGCCGCACCGGCCAGTGGGGCACCGAAGCGGCCTCGACCGACCGGCAGCGGATCGCGCAGGCCGAGGCCTGGACGAGCAGCGGCGGGCTGTGGCTGGCGACGCTCGCCGACCGGCCGGTCGGCGCCCTGGTGGTCGGGACGGCGACCGAGTACGTGCCACCCGCCACCGAACCCGAGCTGTACGTGAACCTGCTGGTCACCGACCGCGCGCACGCCGGGTCCGGCATCGGCGGCCGGCTGCTGGCGCACGCCGCGGAGCTGGCCCGGGAGCGCGGGCTCGGCCTGCTGCGGGTGGACTGCTACGCGGGCGACGACGGCGCGCTGGTCCGCTGGTACGAGCGGCAGGGCTTCACCGCCACCGACCCGTTCACGGTCGAGCGCCCGGGCCGCGACCCGTGGCCCGGGCAGGTCCTCGTCCGCCGCCTGCCCTGAGCCACTCGCCCGTCGACACGGCACGCCCCGACAGCGGCGCGGGCCCCGACCGCTCAGCCGGCGCTGCGCAGCTTCGGCAGCACCTCGGCGCCGAACGCGTCGATGAAGTCCCGCTGCTCCTGCCCGACGTGGTGCAGGGCGATCTGGTCGAAGCCCAGCTCCAGGTACTCCTCCAGCCAGCCGACGTGCCGGCCGAGGTCGGCGGAGACGTTCACGACGTCGTGGACCTTCTCCATCGGCACGTCCCGCGAGACCACATCGAAGTGCTCCGGGGTCTCCAGGTCCCAGCAGACCGGCGGGGCGAAGACGTTGCTGCGCCACTGGTCGTACGCGAGCCGCTCGGCCTCGGCCTGCTCCGGCGCCCAGCTCACGTGCACCTGGAGGTGCAGCGGCCCGCGCCCGCCGGCGTCCCGGTACGCGTCGATCATCTGTCGCAGGTGCGCGGTCGGGGCGTTCACGGTGATCAGCCCGTCCGCCCACTCCGCGCACCAACGGGCGGTGGCCACGCTGACCGCCGCCCCGATCAACGCCGGCGGCTGCTCCGGCCGGGTCCACAGCTTCGCCCGGTCCACCCGGACCAGGCCGTCGTGGCTGACCTCCTCGCCGGCCAGCAGCGCGCGGATCACGTCCACGCACTCGCGCAGCCGGGCGGTGCGGACGTCCTTGCGCGGCCAGTCGTCGCCGGTGATGTGCTCGTTGCTCGCCTCGCCGGTGCCGAGGGCGGCCCAGAACCGGCCCGGGTACATCGCCCCCAGCGTGCCGATCGCCTGGGCGATGATCGCCGGGTGGTAGCGCTGCCCGGGGGCGTTGACCACCCCGAACGGCAGGTCGGTGGCCTGGAGCGCGGCGCCGAGCCAGGACCAGGCGAAGCCGGACTGGCCCTGCCGCTCGCTCCAGGGCGCGAAGTGGTCCGAGGACATGGCGGCGTCGAAGCCGGCCCGCTCGGCGTGGATCACCGCCTCCAGCAGGGCGCGGGGATGGATCTGCTCGTGGGACGCGTGGAAGCCGAACACCGTCATGGCGTCACTCCGTACCCACGACGGCGTCCGGCTACGCCGACCAAGCCGGGCGGGGCTACTCCGCGTGCGCCCCGGCGCCGGCCGAGGCGGCCCCCTCGCCCACCCAGACCGTCTTGGTGTTGCAGAACTCCCGCATGCCGAGCGCGGAGAGCTCCCGGCCGTAGCCGGAGTTCTTCACCCCGCCGAAGGGCAGTTCCGGGTAGGAAGTGGTCATCCCGTTGACGAAGACGTTCCCGGCGTCGAGGTCGGTGGCGAAGCGCTCCTGCTCCTCCGGGTCCCGGGTCCAGGCGTTGGACCCCAGGCCGAAGGAGGTGCCGTTCGCCACCTCGACCGCCTCGTCGTACGACGACACCCGGTAGAGGCCCGCCACGGGCCCGAAGACCTCCTCGGACCACATCCGCATCTCCGGCCGCAGGTCGGTGACCACGGTCGGCGGGTAGAACCAGCCGGGGCCGGCGGGCGGCTCGCCGCCGCAGAGCACGGTGGCGTCCTTGTCGACGGCGTCCCGCACCTGGGCGTGGATCTCGTCTCGCCCGCCCTCGCTGGCCAGCGGGCCGACGTCGGTGTCGGGGTCCATCGGGTCGCCGACCCGCAGGGCCGACATGTTCGCGGCGAACTTCTCGGCGAAGGCGTCGAAGACGTCGGCGTGCACGATGAACCGCTTGGCGGCGATGCAGGACTGGCCGTTGTTCTGGCAGCGGGCGGTGGTGGCGACCTCGGCGGCCCGGTCCAGGTCCGCCGACGGCATCACCACGAACGGGTCGCTGCCGCCGAGCTCCAGCACGGTCTTCTTCAGCTCCCGGCCGGCGATCTGGGCGATCGAGCGGCCGGCGCCCTCGCTGCCCGTCAGCGTCGCCGCGCGCACCCGTGGGTCGCTGAGCACCCGGTCGACCTCGGCCGAGCCGACCAGCAGGGTGGTGAACGCCCCCTCGGGGAAGCCCGCGCGGCGGAACAGGTCCTCCAGCAGCAGCGCGGTCTGCGGCACGTTGGAGGCGTGCTTGAGCAGCCCGGTGTTGCCGGCCATCAGGGCGGGTGCGGCGAACCGCAGCACCTGCCACAGCGGGAAGTTCCACGGCATCACCGCGAGCACCGGCCCGATCGGCTGGTAGCGGACGAAGGCCCGGGTGGCCTTGACCGCTCCCGCGTCGGCGGGCTCGTCGGCGAGGAACTCGGCCGCCTTCGCCGCGTAGAAGCGGCAGGCGGCGGCGCACTTGGTGACCTCCGCCCGGGCCGAGGCGTACGTCTTGCCCATCTCGGTGGTCATCAGCCGGGCGGTCTCGTCGCGCTCGGCCTCCAGCAGGTCGGCCGCCGCGTTCAGCCAGCGCCCGCGCTGGTCGACGGTGGTGTCGCGCAGCTGGCGGTACGCCAGGTCGGCCCGCTCGATCGCGGCGTCGATCTGCTCCGGCGACATCGGGTCGTAGGTCTTGAGCGTCTGTCCCGTGGCGGGATTGGTGGTCGCGATGGGCATCTCGTCCTCCTGTCACTCGAAGAGTGAGTGGCGGGCTCCCGGTTCCTCCCGGCGGCGGGCGGCGCGGCGCCGCTGGATGATGATCAGGTCGACCACGGCGACCACCGCGAAGACCACGCAGAGGACCCCGAGCCACACCAGGTCGGCGTTGAACGCCAGCACCGCGAAGACGGTCATGGTGACCAGACCGAACCCGGCGAGCAGGAGCCGCATGTTGAGCGCGCTGTAGGCGTGGCCGACCGTGCCACGGGCGCGCCGGGGCTGCGATCTCGTCATCTCACCGACCTACCCCCGATCGACCCGCTTAACCCGCCCCGGCGGTGGGCCCCGGGGCTCCCCCTCCTCCCCCGCGCGGGTTGGCCGGCCGCCACCCCGCCGGTCGCCCGCGCGGCCCCCGCCAATCGACCGCCCCGCCGATCGATCGCGCCGGCCCCGCCGGTAGACGCGCCGGGCCGCCGGTCGACGCGCCGGTCCCGCCGGTAGACGCGCCGGCCCGCCGGTACCGCCGCGTCGGCCCTCGCGGTGGGCCGCGTCACCCCGCTGGTGGGGTGCGTTACACCGGTGGCCCGTGAGCCTGTCGAACCGGCTCCGAGCGGAGAGGATGGCCGGTATGACGATGACCCACGCGCTGCCGGTGACCGTCGCCGTCGCCCGGCGCACCGACCCCGCCCGGACCAGCGAGATGGTGGCCTGGATGCGGGCCGGCACGGCGCTGGCCGAGGCGTTCCCGGGGTTCCTCGGGTCCGGCTGGGTACGCAGCGCGCCCGGCTCCGGGGAGTGGCACATCATCTACCGCTTCGCCGACCACGACACGCTGCGCCGCTGGGAGGAGTCCCCGCAGCGGCACTGGTGGCTCTCCTCGGCGCAGGGCATCGTCGAGCACACGCGGGTCGAGCGGCGTACCGGCGTCGAGGGCTGGTTCGACCCGCCGCCGGAGCACGTGGCGCAGACCGTGCCGGTCAGCGCCGAGCCGACGGTGCCGCCGCCCTCACCACCGCGCTGGAAGCAGGCGGTGACGATCTGGCTGGCGTTCTTCCCGCTCAGCCTGACCGCGACGCTGCTCACCAGCCGCTTCCTCCCGGACGTGCCGCTGGCCGCCCGGGTGCTGATGATGACCCTCACGCTGACCCCGCTGATGACCTACCTGGTGCTGCCCCGGATCACCCGGACCCTGCACTGGTGGCTGCACGGCCAGCCCGCGCCCTGGCGCGCCGACCCCCGCCTGGCGCGCTGACCCCCGCCCCCGACCCGGGCCTCCGTCTGGCGCGCTGGCCCCTCCCGCCACGCTGGCCCCTCCCGCCGCGCTGGCCCCCGCCCGACGTATCGATCCGCTAGCATGCGAGGCCGCGCCGGAACAGCTCTCTGCCGCATTGTCGACAGCGACGGGTGGCCCCACCGGGGCCGCGCTTAGAGTTACCGCGCTGTCGCTCTCCGCTGCGGGACTGGGGATGGTATGCCTCGACGCTGGGTCACCGTGGCCGCCTGTCTGCTGGCGCTGGTTGCGCTCGCCTGCGAGGGCGGCGGGGAGCCCGGCTCCCGCCCGCCACGGGAGACGCCGTCGCCCGGCTCGCCCGGTGGCATCGCGGCCCTCGGCGACTCGATCAGCACCGGCTTCGGCTCCTGCCTGGTGCTCGTCTCGTGCGAGCGCAACTCCTGGTCCACCGGCGACGGGCTGCGCGTCGACAGCCTGTACCGGCGGCTGCTCGACCGGAACCCGGCGATCCGGGGCAGGGCCCACAACCACGCCAGCCCCGGGGCCCGCGCGGCGTCGCTGGAGGGGCAGGCCCAGCGGGCGGTACGCGACCGCGTCGACCACGTCACCGTGCTGATCGGCGCCAACGACGTGTGCCGGGGCGGCATCGAGGCGATGACCCCGGTGAAGCAGTTCCGCGCCGAGGTGGACCGCGGCCTGCGGGTGCTGCGGCAGGGGCGGCCGAAGGCCCGGGTGCTGGTGGTGAGCGTGCCCAACCTGCACCGGCTCTGGGAGGTCGGGCACACCGACGCGCGGGCGGTGCGGGCCTGGAAGCGGGGCGTCTGCCCGGCGCTGCTGGCGAACCCCACCTCTACGGACCCGCTCGACCGGGCCCGCCGGACGGCCGTGCGGGAGCGGATCGCCGACTACAACGCCCAACTCGCCGCCGCCTGCAAGGCGTACGGCTCGCGCTGCCGGCACGACGGCGGGGCGGTGCACCGGGTGCGGTTCGACCTGGAGCTGGTCAACCCGCTGGACTGGTTCCACCCCAACGCCGCGGGGCAGGACCGGCTGGCCGGCGTGGCGTGGCGCGCCTCGGGCCTCGGCTCCTGACCCTGCCGGCCGACGCACGCCCAATCGGGCGGGCGGACGGGCGGCAGGATGGCGGGTGAGGGCCGGCGTCAGGGCCGGCGGGGTTCGGGGACGGTCGGTCCGCCGTGCTGGCGGTAGAGGGCGTGGGAGCGCGCGGCGAGATCCTTGGTGGCCGACGAGTTGGCCCAGGTGCCGAGCACGATCGCCGCGCCGGGCACCACCTTGGCGAAGACCCGCTTCGCCGCGCGCACCCCGGCCATCTGGGCCAGTCGCACGCCCAGGCGCAGCATGACCTTGCCGAGCGGGTTCTGCCCCCCGCTGCCGAAGAGGGCCCCGGCACGCTCCCGGCCGGCGGCCACCCCGAGCGCGAGCCGGGCGCTCTCGGCGACCTTGTGCACCTTCTGCAGCACCAGCAGGTCGGTCGCCCGGTCGCCGTGCAGCGGGTCGACGCCGTACGCGGCGGCGACGTGCAGCACCATCCGGGCCTGCGTCCAGGCCAGGATCCCCACGTCGATCACGGCGCCGGGCAGCCCGGCGGCGCCCGAGACCGCCCCGGAGAGCCGGGCGTGGTTGACGAACTTGCGTACCGCCTGCTCCGCCAGGGCCTCGGCGGAGACGCCGGGCTGCTCGGCCCGGGCCCGCGCGGCCCACTGCGCCGCCTCCGGCCCCAGCCGGCGTACGGCCTCCAAGGCTAGGTGCTCCGGGGCGTACTGCGGGTCCTCCCGCATCCGGTCCCAGAGCTTCAGCGGTGGCGCCTCGGTGGCCTCCTGCGTCGGTGCCGGAACCACGGCCGGCGGCTGAGGTCCTCCGGCGACGTGCTGGTCGTCGGCGGGCGCGGGATCGGTCACAGGGTCTCCCGGGGGTCGGAGAGGTCGGCGGTGACGGGTCAGCGGCGGTTCTGGAGCTTGGCCGCGAGACCCCGGAGCTTCTGCTGGGTGGCGGGCTTGGCCAGCTCGCGACGGCCACGGTCGACCATCTGCTGACCCTTGGGCGAACGCAGGAAGGTGCTGATCCGCTGCATCAGTGACATGTCGTCCTCCAGTCGGTGGTGCCTGTTCCATGTGTACCTCGGAGCGACAACACATGTACCCCGGATGCGCGAACCGCAACCGTCCACTGTGGTTGGTGAAAGCCTACTGCCCGGCCTCCAGGCACGCCGCGACGACCTTGGTGGCGCGCCACTCGTGCTTGGCGTAGTGCTCCGGGTAGGCGGAGATCTGCACCGCCTGGGCGGCGTCGGTGAGCCGCATCTGCTGCCAGCCCGGCACCCGCGCCAGCGCCGAGAGGAACTGCCGGGTGGCGAACTCCGGGTCCATCAGCTCACCGACCTCGCCCCAGCCGCTGCTGGAGCGCTGCTGGAACAGCCCGACCGAGTCGTGGTCCCACCCGATGCCCTGGTGCGGGTACTCGCGGGACTCGGGGAGCACCCCGCTGGCGACGTTGTAGAGGTTGCTCTCCTGCATCGCGGTGGCGACCGCGATCACCAGCGCGCGCCGGGGCATCCCCATCTCGCGCCCGGTCCGCACGATCTCCTCGGCGTTCTCCATCTGGGCGTCGTCGAGCCCGACGACCGGGGCGGGGTCGACCGGCTTGCGGGTGGTCTTCTCCGGTGCCGGGGTGGTGGTGTCCGGGTCGGCGGCGCGGGTCGGGGTCGGGCTGGCGGAGGTGGCGACGCGTTCCACCTTGCGGGAGGCCGGGTCCGGCTCGGCGCGCTCGGCGAGCGCGGAGGGGGCGGCGGCGGGGGCCGGGTCGGCGGAGTCGCCCCCCGCGCCCTGGGCGACGGCGGTCAGGCCGAGGCAGCACAGCACGCCGGCGGCGAGAGCGATGCGGGCCCGGGCGGGCCCGCGCGTCAGCAGGTGGGCGTACGCCCCGGCGGCGCGGAGGGCGGCTGGCCGAACGTACGAGGGGGTATCGTTCGAACGGCCAACCGGGTCACCGGGGGCGATCTGGTCGTCGAGGGTGCGGTCGTCACGCATCAGCCGAGGCTAGGCAGGCCCACCCGCCGATCACCCCGGGTGATCTCGTGGCTTTCCTCACGATTTGGGCTGGGTCGGGTGGACGCCCCTGCCGCCCCGGGCAGCCCGGGGGACGGACCTCGCGGACCGGTCAGACCTCCGGCTCACCCCGGCCCGCCCCTGCACGCCCGGAACACGGACAAACCCCCGCCGCCCCGCCCATGATCCCCAAACTCGCCCGTTCGACCGATAGCCTGGTCGTCCTGACGGTCAGCGTTCCTCGTCCGCCGGTGGGCTTGCGGGCATACGCCCGATTACCGGACAGGTGACGACCCGCGGCGGGGCGCGGCGAGGAATGCACGAGGATGGCGGGTACGTTCCCCGAACCGGGTGCCCTCGCGCGGCGACCCGTACGCACGACCAGGGAGGTCCGCACCGGTGCTCGACCCACACGAGCTCTACGAGCTCACCGACGATCTGCCCGACCTAGGTCAGCCGGTCCTGATCCAGACCCTCACCGGCTTCGTCGACGCCGGCAGCGCCACCCGACTGGCCAGGGAGCAGCTGCTCACCTCCCTGGACGCCCGCCCGATCGCCCGGTTCGACGTCGACCAGCTCTTCGACTACCGCTCGCGCCGCCCGGTGATGACCTTCGTCGAGGACCACTGGGAGTCGTACGACGCCCCGGAGCTGGAGCTGCACCTGCTCCGCGACGACGACGAGACGCCCTTCCTGCTGCTCACCGGCCCGGAGCCGGACCTGCAGTGGGAGCGCTTCGTGGCCGCGGTGGCCGGCATCTCCGCGCGGCTGGACGTCCGGCTCACCGTCGGGCTCAACTCGATCCCGATGGCCGTGCCGCACACCCGGCCCGCCGGGGTGACCGCACACGCCACCCGCCGCGAGCTGATCGCCGGCTACGAGCCGTGGTTGCAGCGGGTGCAGGTGCCGGGCAGCGTCGGGCACCTGCTGGAGTACCGCCTCGGCGAGCTGGGCCGTGACGCCCTCGGCTTCGCCGCCCACGTGCCGCACTACGTGGCGCAGACGGAGTACCCGGCCGCCGCCGAGGTGCTGCTCGCCTCCGTGTCCCGCAGCACCGGGCTGCTGCTGCCCCGCGACGGGCTGCGCTCGGCGGCCGAGGTGGTCCGCGTGGAGATCGACCGGCAGGTCGCCCAGACCGACGACGCCGCCCAGCTGGTGCAGGCCCTCGAGGAGCAGTACGACGCGTTCGCGCGCGGCCGGGGCGAGCGGAACCTGCTGGCCGCCGAGGCCGGGCCGCTGCCCACCGCCGACGAGCTCGGCGCTGAACTGGAGCGGTTCCTGGCCGAGCAGACCCGCCCGGGCGACACCCCGGGCAGCTGAACCCGCGACACGCGCGGGGATGGGGCAGGCTGGTCACATGCGCCTGGCGACCTGGAACGTGAACTCGGTGAAGGCCCGCCTGCCCCGGCTGCTGGACTGGTTGGCGGGCACGGGGCCCGACGTCGTCTGCCTCCAGGAGACGAAATGCCCGGACGGCGCCTTTCCGGTGGCCGAGGTGGGCGAGCTGGGCTACACGGTGGCCAGCCACAGCGACGGCCGGTGGAACGGGGTGGCGATCCTGTCCCGGGTCGGCCTGGCGGACGTCACGGTGGGGTTCCCCGGCGAGCCGGGCTTCCCCGATCCCGAGGCCCGGGCCATCTCGGCGACCTGCGACGGGGTCCGGGTCTGGTCGGTGTACGTGCCGAACGGCCGGGCCCCGGACGACCCGCACTACGCGTACAAGCTCGCCTGGTTCGCGGCGCTGCGGGACGCGGTCGAGGCGGAGCTGACCGGGGGCCTGCCGCTGGCGGTCTGCGGCGACTTCAACGTGGCGCCCACCGACGCCGACGTCTGGGACCCGGCGCTGTTCACCCACTCCACGCACGTCACCCCCGCCGAGCGGGCGGCCCTCGCGGCGCTGCGCGACCTCGGGCTCGCCGACGTGGTCCCCACGCCGATGAAGGGCCCGCACCCGTTCACCTACTGGGACTACCGGGCCGGCATGTTCCACCAGAACAAGGGCATGCGGATCGACCTCGTGTACGCCTCGGCGCCGTTCGCCCGGGCGGTCCGCTCCGCGTACGTGGACCGGGAGGCGCGCAAGGGCAAGGGCCCCTCCGACCACGCACCGATCGTGGTCGACGCCGACCTGGTTCCGGCCGTCGAGTCGTTCTGAGCCCCGACCTCGTCGCTAGGGTGGAGCCATGGCAGTCGTGAAGATCAACGCGATCGACGTCCCTCCCGGCGCGGGCGAGGAACTGGAGAAGCGGTTCGCCGCGCGGGCCGGGGCCGTGGAGAACTCCCCCGGCTTCCTCGGCTTCGAACTGCTGCGCCCGGTGGCCGGGGAGAACCGCTACTTCGTCTACACGCGCTGGGAGACCGAGGAGGCCTATCAGGCGTGGGCCGCCGGCCCGTCGCGCGCCGCCCACGCCGGGACGGGCGAGAAGCGGCCCCCGGTCGCCTCCGGCGCGAGCCTCCTGGAGTTCGAGGTCGTCCAGCAGGTCCCACCCCGCCCCTGACCCTCCCCCACCTCCCCGCCCGCCCTCTCCGCCCGCCCTCTCCGGAGGCGTCGATCATGAGGTTGGCGGCGAAGTGGATCTCCCTGACCGCCGCCAACCTCATGATCACCGGGAACGGGCGGGGCCGATCACCGGGAACGGGCGGGGCCGGGGGCCCGCGGGGCCGGAGGGCGGAGGCCCGCGCTCAGGGGTTGCGGGAGGAGAGCAGGGTGGCGAAGGCGATGATGTTGTCGGCGTAGCCTGTCCGGCCGCCGAGCCAGTCGCCGCCGCAGGTGATCAGGCGCAGCCCCGCGGGGCCCTCGTCGCCGTAGACCCGCTCCGCCGGCAGCCGCTCCTTGGGGAAGTGCTCCACGGAGTCGACCCGGAACACCACTACCGATTCGTCCGCCCGGGCCACCTCGACGGTGTCGCCCGGGCGCAGCTTGTGCAGGTCGTAGAAGACCGACGGGCCGCGCTTGGTGTCCACGTGCCCGACGATGACCGACGGGCCCGGCTCGCCCGGGGTGGGGCCCCGGTCGTACCAGCCGGTCTCGTCGGCCCGCTCCAGCGGCGGGACGGCGATGGAGCCGTCCCGGGCCTGGCCGACGGGAGCCACCGGGGCGGACACCTTGATCGCGGGAATCGACAGGCGCACCGGCCGGCTGGCCGCCAGCGCGCCGTTCTCGCTGCGGGCCGGCCGGTCCTGTCCCCCGCCGGCGGCCCAGTCGAACGGCCCGGCGGTGCGCCCCAGGCCCGCGCCGGTGGCGAAGACCCCGGCCAGCACCAGCACCACGGCCAGCGGCACCGACCAGGGGCGGCGTCCGGGCGGCCGTGGGCTGCGGGCCGCCGCGGCGGCCGACTGCGGGGCGGGTGCGGGGACCATGATCGGACTCAGCGTCGGGCGGCACCCGGACGGCGGGCCGCCCGGATCGCGAGCACGATGCCGGTCACGGTCAGGGCGAGGCCACCCGGAAGCAGCAGCCCGCCGGTGAAGCCACCGCCACCACCACCGAACCCGGTCGCCGGGCCACGACTGGGCTTCACGGCCTTGACGACCTGGAGCATGGTCGAGGCGGTCTCGCCGTCGCGGCACTCCAGCTTGATCCGGTAGTTGCCGGGCCGGGTGCGCTCCCGCACCATCGGCGCGGCGGTCAACGTGCCGCCCTGCGGCTGCACCTGCACCCGGCCGAAGGCGTCCGAGACCACGGTGGCGGGGACCGAGTTGTCCTGGCAACTGGCCCGGATCCCCACCAGGAAGCCGGGCTCGACGGTGCTCGGGCTGACCTCGACGAAGACGCGCGGCCCCGGCGGTCCCGGCTGGGGCGCGCCAGCCCGGGCCAGCAGAGCGCCGCCGGACCTGTACGCGACGCCGAACGGCGGGGACGACGAGGCAGCGAGGACGGTGGTGGACGACAGGGCGCCGCCGGGCGGCAGAGCGGCGGTGGCCGGCGCGGCCGCGAGCAGGGGACCGGCGACCACGGTCACGATCGCCAGCGCCACACCGCCGCGGTGCACCGACACGACGCCCCCTCCCGGCGCGTTGGGGCAGTGCCGGGCAATACCAGACGCCCGGTCTGCCGTACGGGATGGATCCTCTCATCCCCGGGCGAACATCACATCCGATTCGGCGCGGTCGTCGCGTACCCTCGGGTCGTTGTGACCTTCACCGACTCCCCCGCCGCCGTCCCCGCGCCCGCCGCCGCCCGGACGATCCGGACCTTCCATCCGCGCCGTGGCCGGATGAGCAGCCGCCAGACGGACGCCCTCGACCGGCTCTGGCCGGTCTACGGCCTGGACGTGCCGGAGCGGCCCGGCACGCCGGTGGACCTGGCCGGCCTGTTCGGCCGACGGGCCCCGCTGGTGCTGGAGATCGGTTCCGGGATGGGCGACACCACGGCCGAGATGGCCGCCGCGGACCCCGGTCGAGACTATCTGGCGGTCGAGGTGCACACGCCCGGAATCGCCAACCTGCTGGACCTGGTGGACCGGCACGGCCTACGCAACGTACGGGTGGCGCAGGGCGACGCCCTGGACCTGGTCGCGGGCCTGCCGGAGGCGTCGCTGGACGCGGTGCACGTCTTCTTCCCCGACCCCTGGCCCAAGTCCCGGCACCACAAGCGGCGGATCATCCAGCCGGCCCACGTGGCGCTGCTGCGCTCCCGGCTGGCGCCCGGCGGCACCCTGCACTGCGCGACGGACTGGGCCGAGTACGCCGAGGCGATGCGCCAGACCCTGGACGCCGACCCGGGGCTGGCGAACGCGCACGACGGCTTCGCGCCCCGCCCCGCCCACCGCCCGGTCACCAAGTTCGAGCGCCGGGCCCTGCGGGCGGGTCGCCCGATCTTCGACCTGATCCACCGCCGGTCGTGAGAGGAAGGCCCCCTGTCAACGGATTCCGTTGTGCAGGGGGCCCTTCCTCACACCTCGGGCGCGCGGAGCCGGTTGGCGTTCGGGGGCATGGTCCAGGCACCATGGACGCGCTATGACGCTCACCGCCGCGCTGCCGACAAGCGCCGACCCCGACACCCTCTTCGACGCGTTCGCCGGCTGGGCGAAGGAGCGCGGCCTCGACCTCTACCCCCACCAGGAGGAGGCGGTCATCGAGATCGTCTCCGGCGCCAACGTGATCATGAATACGCCGACCGGCTCCGGCAAGAGCCTGGTCGCGATCGCGGCGCACTTCGCGGCCCTCGCCGACGACCGGACGACCTTCTACACCGCCCCGATCAAGGCGCTGGTGTCGGAGAAGTTCTTCGCCCTCTGCGAGGTCTTCGGCGCGGACAACGTGGGCATGCTGACCGGCGACGCCAGCGTGAACGCCGACGCGCCGATCATCTGCTGCACCGCCGAGATCCTCGCCAACCTGGCGCTGCGCGAGGGCGACCGGGCCGACGTCGGCCAGGTGGTCATGGACGAGTTCCACTTCTACGCCGAGCCGGACCGGGGCTGGGCGTGGCAGGTGCCGCTGATCGAGCTGCCGCAGGCGCAGTTCGTCTTGATGTCCGCCACGCTGGGCGACACCACCCGCTTCGTCGACGACCTGACCCGGCGCACCGGCCGGCCCACCGCCGTCGTCCGCTCCGCCGAGCGGCCGGTTCCGCTGATCTTCTCGTACGCGATGACGCCGCTGCACGAGACCCTCGAGGAACTGCTGGAGACGAAGCAGGCACCCGTCTACGTCGTGCACTTCACCCAGGCCGCCGCCCTGGAACGCGCACAGGCCCTGATGAGCGTCAACGTCTGCACCCGCGCCGAGAAGGACATGATCGCCACCGCGATCGGGAACTTCCGGTTCACCTCCGGCTTCGGCAAGACCCTGTCCCGGCTGGTGCGGCACGGCATCGGGGTGCACCACGCCGGGATGCTGCCCAAGTACCGCCGGCTCGTCGAGACCCTGGCCCAGGCCGGCCTACTCAAGGTCATCTGCGGCACCGACACGCTCGGCGTGGGCATCAACGTGCCCATCCGCACCGTGCTGTTCACCGGCCTGTCCAAGTACGACGGGGTGCGCACCCGGCTACTCAAGGCCCGCGAGTTCCACCAGATCGCCGGGCGCGCCGGGCGGGCCGGGTTCGACACCGTCGGCCGGGTCGTCGTGCAGGCCCCCGAGCACGTGATCGACAACGAGAAGGCGCTCGCCAAGGCCGGCGACGACCCGAAGAAGCGGCGCAAGGTGGTGCGCAAGAAGCCACCGGAGGGCTCGATCGGCTGGGGCAGGCCCACCTTCGACCGCCTGGTCGAGGCCGAGCCGGAGCCGCTCACCTCCAGCTTCCAGGTCAGCCACTCGATGCTGCTCAACGTCATCGGCCGTCCCGGCGACGCGTTCGCCGCGATGCGGCACCTGCTCACCGACAACCACGAGGACCGCGCCGCCCAGCGCCGGCACATCCGGCGGGCCATCGCCATCTACCGGGCGCTGCGCGCGGGCGGGGTCGTCGAGCAGCTCGACGAGCCCGACGAGACCGGCCGGCGGGTCCGCCTCACCGTCGACCTCCAGCTCGACTTCGCCCTCAACCAGCCGCTGTCGCCGCTGGCGCTGGCCACGATCGAACTGCTCGACGTCGAGTCCCCCGCGTACGCCCTCGACGTGCTCTCGGTCGTCGAGTCGATCCTCGACGACCCACGCCAGGTGCTCTCCGCGCAGCAGTTCAAGGCCCGCGGCGAGGCGGTCGCCGCCATGAAGGCGGAGGGCATCGAGTACGAGGCCCGCCTCGAACTGCTCGACGGCGTGACCTGGCCGAAGCCGCTGGCGGAACTGCTGGACTCGGCGTACGAGATGTACCGGCAGGGGCACCCGTGGGTGGCCGACCACCAGCTCTCCCCCAAGTCCGTCGTGCGGGACATGTACGAGCGGGCGATGACCTTCACCGAGTACGTGCAGTTCTACGGGCTGACCCGCTCCGAGGGCCTCGTGCTGCGCTACCTCGCCGACGCGTACAAGACGCTGCGGCAGACGGTGCCCGAGGACGCCAAGACCGAGGAGCTGATCGACCTCATCGAGTGGCTCGGCGAGCTGGTCCGCCAGGTCGACTCCAGCCTCATCGACGAGTGGGAGCGGCTGCGCAACCCCACCGACGCCGCCGAGGCCGCCGAGGCGCTGGACGACCGGGTTCCGGCGGTCACCCGCAACGCCCGCGCCTTCCGGGTGCTGGTCCGCAACGCCCTGTTCCGCCGCGTCGAGCTGGCCGCCCTGCGCCGCTGGTACGACCTCGGCGAGCTGGACGCCGCGTCGGGCTGGGACGCGGACGCCTGGGCCGACGCGCTGGAGCCGTACTTCGAGGCGTACGACTCGATCGGGGTGGGCCCGGACGCGCGCGGCCCGGCGCTGCTGATGATCGAGCAGGGCCGGGAGCGGTGGACGGTCCGGCAGATCCTCGACGACCCCGAGGACGACCACGACTGGGGGATCAGCGCCGAGATCGACCTCGCGGCCTCCGACGAGGCGGGCGCGGCGGTCGTCCGGATCACCTCGGTCGGCCAGCTCTAGCCACCGCCACGACCGCGGGGGCCGGCTCCGGCCGGCCCCGCCGCGGTGCTCCGCTGACGCCGCGCGTCCCGGCGCCCGCCGCCTGCCGGGGACGCGCGGCGGGCGCGTCGTCAGGAGGTGGTGAGGACGACGAGCTGCCGGGTCGCCCGGGTCATCGCGACGTAGCGGTCGACCGCGCCGGCGACGCCGGTGCCGAACGCCTCCGGGTCGACGAGGACGACCAGGTCGAACTCGAGCCCCTTCGCCAGCTCCGGGGTCAGCGACCGGACGCGGGACGTCGCCCGGAACGTGGGGTCGCCGATGACGCAGGCGGTCCCCTCGGCGTGGGCGGCGAGCCAGGTGTCGAGGATCGGGTCCCGATCGGCGGCCGATCCGCGTACGACGGGAGCGCCGCCGCCCCGGATGGAGGTCGGCACGTTGGCGTCGGGGAGCACGGCCCGGATGACGGGCTCGGCCTCCGCCATGACCTCCTCCGGCGTCCGGTAGTTGACGGTCAGGGAGGTCACGGTGATCCGGTCGAGCCCGACGCGCTCCAGCCGTTCCCGCCACGACTCGGTGAACCCGCGCCGGGCCTGGGCGCGGTCCCCGACGATGGTGAAGCTCCCCGACGGGCAGCGCAGCAGCAGCATCTGCCACTCGGCGTCGGTCAGCTCCTGAGCCTCGTCCACCACGATGTGGGCGAACGGTCCGGCGAGCAGGTCCGGCTCCACGTGGGGCAGGGCGGTCTCGTCGACCAGGGCGTCCTGGAGGTCCAGCTGGCGCAGGCTCGACAGCACGCCCTCGCCGTCGTCGTAGGCGTCGGCCTCGATCAGGTCGTCGACGACGGCGGCCATGCGCGCGCGCTCGACGGCGACGACGGCCTCCTGCCGGCGCCTGCGCCCGGACGCCTCCGCGTCGCCGAGCCGCTGCCGTGCCGCGTCCAGCAGCGGCAGGTCGGACACCGTCCACGCCCCGGCGTCGCGGCGTTGGAGGGCGCGGACCTCGTCGGGGCTGAGCCAGGGAGCGCACCGGCGCAGGTAGGCGGGCACCGACCACAGGTCGCCGACGAGGTCGGTCGCCTCGATCAGCGGCCAGGCCCGGTTGAACGCCGTACGCAGCTCCCGGTTGCGCAGCAGCGAGGCGCGGACCACGTCGTCGGGCTCGTCGCCGTCGTACTTCTCCACCAGGATGGTGAGCAGCTCCTCCCAGACCTCGTCGCGCGCCTCGTTGTGGGGCGTACCGGGCCCCGGCGCCTCGAACGCCTCGGCCCAGTCGGCGGCGCGCAGCCGGATGTCGGCCTCGTCCGTGCTGACCGTCATCGGTGCGGTCGGCGGCTCCTCGTAGAACCTGACGGCCGACTCGATCGCCTTCACCATCTCCGCCGACGACTTCAGGCGGGCCACCTCCGGGTCGGTCTCGACGCTCGCCGAGGCCCCCTCGGGTACGAGGTCGCGCAGGGTGCAGGTCTGCACCTCCTCCTCCCCCAGGCTGGGCAGCACGTCGGAGACGTACGCCAGGTAGGGCTGGTGCGGCCCGACGAACAGCACGCCGCCCCGGCGGTGACCGAGGCGCGGGTCGGCGTAGAGCAGGTACGCGGTGCGGTGCAGCGCGACGACGGTCTTGCCGGTGCCGGGACCCCCGTCCACGACGAGCGCCCCGCTCGACCCCGCGCGGATGATGGCGTCCTGGTCGGCCTGGATCGTGCCGAGCACGTCGCGCATCCGCGGCGACCGGCTGGCGCCCAGGCTGGCGATGAAGGCGGACTGGTCGTCGAGCGCGGCGGCGTGCCCCTCGAGGGCGTCCGGGGTGAACACCTCGTCCCAGTAGTCGGTGATCCGGCCGCGCGTCCAGCGGTACCGCCGGCGGCTCGCCAGGCCCATCGGGTTGGCGTGGGTCGCCGCGAAGAACGGCTCGGCCGCGGGGGAACGCCAGTCGAGCAGCAGCCGCCCGCCCGCGCCGTCGGTGAGGCCGCGCCGGCCGACGTACACGGGCGTGGGATCGTCGGCGCCGACCATGCGGCCGAGGCACAGGTCCACGCCGAAGCGGCGCAGTGTGCGCAGGCGGGCGGCCAGCCGGCGGACCTCCATGTCCCGGTCCACCGCCTGCCGGCCCTTGCCACCGGGGGCCCGACGCTCGGCGTCGAGGCGGTCGGACAACTCGGTGCCCGTCCGCTCGATGCTCCCCGCGACGGCCGCGAAGTGCTGCTCGTCGGCGGCGATCAGCGTCGGATCGGCCTTGGCGGCGAGGTGGTCGGGAAGGTCGAACACGCTGGTCGTCAGGCGATCCACGTCAGCAACTCCACTCTCGTTCCGGCTCCTGGCCCGCGATGCCGTGCGCCGCACGCGCGCACCGGGCGTCCGGCCATCGGCTCGACGTTTTCATTCGGCCGTACGTCGACGGCGACCCACGCTTTCACTGGCCCCGTTTCCGCAGCTCGCGGCCTCGGCCGGGTGATTCTGCGGCACGGACCGGGTCTTGCCGCAAGCCCCCGGGTGCGATATACCTTGAGAAGGGAAAGGGGTGGCCGCACTCCCTTTCCCTTGTTTCTTTCTGGGGCGCGGAAAGCCTTTCGGAATCGGCACCACACAAGATCGGCACCGCACAGGGCGGCAGCGGGGCGCGCCTCGGCGCGGGGCCGTCGGCATGGATCTCCCGCGTGCGCGGCGGGGGCCTTCCCGGGCCGCCCGCCCTCGGGCGGCAGCTACGCGCTGGGTACGCGGACCACGTCGTCGAAGAGTTCCTGCAGTCGGTCCCGGCAGCGCAGCAGAAGGCCGGTGATCTCGTCGAACGTCACCGCGTCCACCCGGCCGGGCGCCGACCACCGCGCCCGAACGGCTCTCTGGCTCTGCGTCAGATACAGCTCCGCGGAGTGCTCTCCGTATCCGAGCACCGGTCCACGGCACCTCACCTCCCCGCGTGTCCCGCGCTCCCCGCGCCTCGATGGCCGGTGCCGGTCGGCCATCGGCGGACCGGGCGAGAGAGTCCCCGCGAACCCTGGGAGATGTCACACCCGTCGATTAGAATGTGTGTACTAATCGAGGCCCTGACCTGGGAGGACGCCCGTGACCACGCCCGCCTCCGCCCCACCCACCCCCTACGCCACCCTGCTCGGTTTCACCCGCTACGTCGACCGCACCGGCCCGACCAAGGCCACCTTCGTCGGGGGCCTGCGCAAGCAGCGGGCCAGCCGCTCCGGCTTCAACCCGCACGGCCAGTTCGTCAAGGCGCTCAAGGCCGACATCGCCTTCCACACCGGCGGCACCCACCTCGACCAGGTGGTCGACGTGGTCAAGCCCCGCTGGCGACCGCTCTACCAGGCCCTCGTCCCCGGCGCGACGACCTGGCTGCGCTCCCTCGGCGAGCCGAGGGAGGTCGACCTCGCCCAGACCCGCGACGCGCTCGCGATGCTGGGCGACCTGCCCGTCAAGGTCAACCCCCAGTTCGGCGTACGGCACGCCGACGGTCGCGTCGAGGCCGTCCGACTGCAC
This sequence comes from Micromonospora sp. NPDC049060, assembly GCF_040649055.1. Lineage (NCBI taxonomy): Bacteria > Bacillati > Actinomycetota > Actinomycetes > Micromonosporales > Micromonosporaceae > Micromonospora > Micromonospora sp. NPDC049060. The sequence goes on along the minus strand of NZ_JBEZEV010000076.1, from coordinate 318 downwards.
TTCGACGAGGCGCCGCCCAGCGAGGAGGCGACCCTCGCCACCCTGCACCTGATGGCCCGGCACATGGACGCGGTCCTCCCGCACGCCGAGCCGGTCCTGGTCGACGTCCGCCGCGGCGAGGCCCACCGCATGCCCGCCGACGCCCGCCCGGAGCAGATCGAGCGCTGGCTGGCCGGCGAGGCGGCGGCCTTCCGGGCCATCTGGGCCACCGCCGCCTGATCCCTTCCCACCACCCACCCGATCCCGCTCGCCCGGTCCGGCCGACGTGGCCGGGCCGGCGCGCTGCCCCGGGCCCGGGCGTTCGGCGCCGACCGGGCC
>NZ_JBEZEV010000075.1:0-34704 GCF_040649055.1 Micromonospora sp. NPDC049060 | reverse complement strand
CGGCCGGCCCGCTGGCCGTGAGCGCCCGGCGGCCCGGCCCGGCGACCGCCCGGCAGCCCGGTCCGGCGCGGCGGCCGGCGCTGAGCGAGCCGTGCCCGGTGCGGTGCCTCGTCCGGCGGCGCGGCGGCCGGTTCAGCCCTGCCCGCGCTGGTAGACGTCCGGCACGCCGTCGCGGTCGGCGTCCACCCGCTCCGCCGCCGCGATCCGCCGGTAGGCGGCGTTGCGCCGCACCAGCACGGCCGTGGCGAGCAACGCGGAGATCACCGAGCCGGTCAGCACGGCCGCCTTGACGTTGCCGGCGGCGGCGCTGTCGGGGCCGAACGCGAGTTCGCCGATCAGCAGGGAGACGGTGAACCCGATCCCGGCGAGCAGCGCCACGCCGAGCAGGTCCGTCCAGGTGATGTCCTCGTCGAGCTGCGCGCGGGTGAACCGGGCGAGCAGGAACGTCGAGCCGAAGATCCCGACGACCTTGCCGAGCACCAGACCGGCGACGACGCCGATCACGATCGGGTCGGTGACGATGGCCCCCAGGTCGGCGCCCCGCAGCGACACCCCGGCCGCGAAGAACGCGAAGATCGGCACGGCGAAACCGGCCGAGACGGGGCGCCAGCGGTGCTCCAGGTGCTCGGCGAGCCCGTGCGCGTCGCCGGCCTTGCCCCGCAGGACGGGCACGGTGAAACCCAGCAGGACGCCCGCCACGGTGGCGTGCACCCCGGAGGCGTGCATGAGGACCCACGCGGTGGCCGCCAACGGGATCAGCGCCCACCACCACGTCCTGCGCCGCTGCACGAGCAGGCCGAAGAGGGCGATGGGGACCAGGGCGGCGAGCAGCGGCAGCGGGCTGAAGTCGGCGGTGTAGAAGATCGCGATGATGGTGATGGCGAGCAGGTCGTCGACCACCGCCAGGGTCAGCAGGAAGGCGCGCAGGCCCTGCGGCAGGTGCGAGCCGATGACCGCGAGGACGGCGAGGGCGAAGGCGATGTCCGTCGCGGTGGGGATGGCCCACCCCCGCAGCCCGTCCCCGCCGGCGGCGAGGTTGACCGCGAGGTAGATCAGGGCGGGCGCCGCCATGCCGCCGACCGCCGCGATCACGGGCAGCGCCGCCCGGCGAGGGTCGCGCAGTTCGCCCGCGACGAACTCGCGCTTGAGTTCGAGCCCGACGACGAAGAAGAAGATCGCCAGGAGGCCGTCGGCGGCCCAGGCGGCGAGGTCCAGATCCAGGTGCAGGGCCGCGCCGCCCGGCCAGGGCACCCAGGCGCCGAGGGCGGCGTAGGAGGATTCCCAGGGCGAGTTCGCCCAGGTGAGCGCGATCATCGCGCCGAGCAGCAGGAGCCCGCCGCCGACGGTCTCGGTCCGCAGCACGTCGGCCAGGAACCGGGCCTCCGGCCAGGACGTACGCGAGAAGAAACGCCGGTTCGGGCGGGGGCGGTCGGCTGGCGGTTTGCGGTCGGTCATGCGCGGTTCCACCTCGGTCTTGGGCAGCATCAGACGACGCCGACCAGGCTTCCCGGCACACCATTGCCGACCCTATCCAGCACAGGCGTGACCGGCGAGTCGGGGCGGCTCATTGCCGCCGAGGATCACGCCCGCTCGGTTTTCCCCGCCACCCTGGACGCCGTCCGCCCGTTTGTCCGGTGGTGGGTCGGGCGCCGATGTCAAGGGGTGAAAATACGTAACTCAGGACATAAGGCGTATGAGTCGCTTTAATGGTTTCACGAGATTAAGTCGACCTTGGGGGTTTTCGTGAAGTTCTTTGGCGTTACCGGCCTGGTACGGAGGCGCGCCTGATGGACCTGTACCGCCAACTCCGCCTCGTGCGTCGGCACTGGTGGATCGTGCTCCTCACCGTCATGGTCGCGCTCGGCGTCACCGCCCTCGTCACCGTCCGGGCGCAGCCCCGCTACGTCGCCTCGGTCACCTTCTTCGTCACCACGCCCAGCCAGGGCGTCACCGACGCCTACCAGGGCGGCCTCTTCCTCCAGCAGCGGGTCAAGTCCTACGCGGAACTGCTGACCAGCGACCGCCTCGCGCAGAGCGTGGTCGCCGAGGCTCCGGTCGGGCTCACCGCCGAGGAGGTCCAGCGCCGGGTCAGCACCTCCACCGAGACCGGCACCGTGCTGCTGCGCGCGTCGGTGACCGACACGGACCAGAGCCGGGCCCTGAAGGTCACCGAGGTGCTCTCCGCGCAGTTCGTCCAGCTGGTGCAGAAGGTGGAGACGACCCAGGACGGCAAGGCCGGCCCGATCAGGATCGAGGTGGTCAGCGGGCCCCGGGTCACCCCGACGCCCGTCTCGCCGCAGCCGGTCCGCAACTTCGCCGTCGGTACGCTGCTCGGCCTGCTCGCCGGCGTGGGCCTGGCGATCCTGCGCGGGGTCGCCGACGTCCGCCTGCGCGACGCCGCCGGCCTCCGGCGTACCACCGGCAGCCCGCTGCTCGGCGAGATCCCCTTCGAGAGCACCGCGAAGTCGGAGCCGTTGATCGTCGGCGCGGCGGCGAACTCCGCCCGGGCCGAGGCGGTGCGCAAGCTGCGCACCAACCTGCGCTTCGTCGACGTGCACGAGCCCGCCCGCGTCATCGCGGTCACCAGCGCCCTGCAGGGCGAGGGCAAGACCACGCTCTCCTGCAACCTGGCGATCGCCCTGGCCGAGGCCGGCTGGCGGGTGCTGCTGGTCGACGCCGACCTGCGCCGCCCGAAGGTCGCCGACTACCTGGGGCTCGACGCGGGCATCGGGCTGACCGACGTGCTGGTCGGCGACGTCCAGGTCGGCGACGTGGTCCAGCGCTGGGGCGACAAGTCCCTGCTGGTGCTCCCGAGCGGCTCGGCGCCGCCCAACCCCAGTGAGCTGCTCGGCTCCAAGGCGATGGCGGACCTGCTGCTCGCCCTGCGCGAGTCCGCCGACATCGTCATCATCGACACCGCCCCGCTGCTGGCCGTGACGGACGGCGTGGTGGTGGCCGTGCAGGCCGACGGCGCGCTCCTGGTCTCCCAGCAGGGCCGCACCTCCCGCAGCCAGGTGGCGCAGGCCGCCCGCGCCCTGAACTCGGTCTCCGTCCGGCTGCTCGGCTGCGTGCTGAACATGGCGAAGGTGGCCAAGGCGGAGGCGTACCAGTACGAGGCCTACCGGGTGGTCGCCGCCGCCGCGACTCCGGACGTGCCGGCCGACGCGACCCCGTCCGCCCGGCACGCGGAGCGGGTCGACGGCGTCGTCAGCGACCGTACGCAGGAACTCACCCGGCTGTCGCGATGAGCGCCGCGAGGGGTCGCATCGACCGTTCGATCTCCTCCGCGCAGCGTCGGAAGTCGGCGGCGGTGCCGCCGATCGGGTCCCGCAGGTCGTCCGCGTCCCCGGTGGCGGGTTGCAGCCGCCCCCGGGCGCGGGCGGCCGCCTCGACCGCCGCCCGCAGTGGACCGTCGGCCGGATCCGTCGTCGGGTCGGCGGCCGAGGCCAGCCGGCCGAACTGGCGGAGGGTGAACGTCCGGTGCAGCGCGGCCGGCGCGAGGGCGGTGCACACCGAGCGCTGGCGGCGCGTGGCCGTGAGCACCAGCGTCGCACCGGCCAGGTGCTCCGGGCGCAGCCGGCGGCTGCGGAAGTCGGTGGGATCCCCGCCGGTCTCGGCCGCCAGGTCCGCCGCGTGCGGGTGCATCGGCAGATCGTCGACGGCGTCCGTGCCGGCGCTGGCGACCGTCACCGCGCGCCCGGCCAGCAGGCGACGGGCGATGTACTCGGCCATCGGTGACCGGCACAGGTTGGCGTGGCAGACGAACAACACCCGGTCGACCATGCGGACCCCTCTCGTCGGTGCCGTCGCGGACGGTGGCGCCGCGCCGGCCGCCGGCCGTCGGAGCCGGCCGGACGTGGAGGGGATGTCGGCATCGTACGCGGGCCGGACGACTCCACGGCACGGTGCCGCGCCGAGGAGCCCCGGCCGGACGGAGGTGGGTCGGTGAGGATCGGGATCCTGTCGTACCACTTCCCGCCCGAGCCGGCGTTCATCCCGGGCAGTCTCGCCGAGGAACTCGCCGTCCGGGGGCACGAGGTGAAGGTGCTGACCGGCTTCCCCGACTATCCCGGCGGCCACGTCTACCCGGGCTGGCGGCAGCGCTGGCGGTACGAGACCCACAGCGAGCGGCTGACGGTCCGGCGGGTCCCGCGCTACTCCGCCGGGGACGGGTCGCTGCGCGGCCGGATGGCCGGGCACCTGTCGTTCGCCGGCAGCGCGACGGTGACCGGGCGGTGGTTCCTGGCCGACGTCGACGCCCTCTACGTCCACCTGCCGCCGGCGAACGCCTTCGCTGCGGCGGGCCTGCTCCGCCTGCTGGGCCGGGTGCCGACCGTCGTGCACGTGCAGGACGTCTGGGCGGAGGACGAGCCGGTCGGGGCCGAGAACGGGCGGTGGGCCGGGCGGATCGCCGCCGCGATGGCGCGGGTCTACCGGGCCGCGGACGGGATCGCGGTCGCCGCGCCGTCGCTGCGCGACCGGGTCGTCGAGGCGGGTGTGGACCCGGCCCGGGTGCGGGTGGTGCTCAACTGGACCGACGAGCGGATCTTCCACCCCGCCCGGCCCAGCCGCGCGGCTCACCGGCTGGTCCGGCGCGACGAGCGGTGCGTGGTGATGCACGCCGGCACCATCGGCGCCCGGCAGGGCCTGGAGACCGCGGTACGGGCGGCGGCGGCACTGGACCACACCGTGGACCTCGTCCTGGTGGGCTCGGGCGCGGACGAGCGGCGGGTGCGGGGGCTCGCCGCCGACCTGCGGGCCGAGAACGTGCGCTTCGTGGAGCGGCGGTCTCCGCCGGACATGCCGGACCTGTACGCCGCCGCCGACTACCAGCTCGTCATGCTGCGGGACCTGCCCGAGCTGCGCAGCACCCTGCCGGCGAAGCTCCAGGCGGCGTTCTCCTGCGCCGTGCCCGTGGTGGCCTCCGCCGGCGGCGACACCGCGGACCTGGTGGAACGGGCCCGGGCGGGGCTCTCCTGCCCGCCGGGGGACTGGGCGAGCCTCGCCGACCGGTTCTGGCTGGCCGCCACCATCCCGCCGCCCGCCCGGGCGGACATGGGCCGGCGCGGCCGGGAGGCGTACCTGCGGGAGATGTCGATGTCGGCGGGTGTGGACCGGATCGAACGGCTGCTGTACGAGGCGGCCGCCGGGCGCCCCGACGGTCGGTGAACGGCGAGCGGGGCTCGCATACCGGTCAACCGCGTCATCTTCGGGCGAAAACGATCGTTAGCAGTGTGGAGCGGCAGCGGACCGGGGTCCGCCCGCCGTTCCCCAGGAAGGACGTGTGGTGTGACGGAGAGCGCGAGACCGCGTCGACGGCGTGGTCGTTCCCGCCGGCGGCGGCAGCTGCGCCGGGCCCTGCTCGCCGCCCTCGTGGTGGGTTCGCTGCTGCTGCTGACCGGTGGCTGGGTGGGCTTCCGGGGCTGGCAGGCCCGCGCCCACCTGCTCAACGCCGCCGGCCTGGCCCGGGAGCTCAGCGCCCAGGTGGTCGGGGGCGACACCGCCCGGGCGCAGCGCACCCTCGCGGCGCTCCAGGCGCAGTCCGGCAGCGCCCGGGCGGCGACCGGTGACCCCGGCTGGTGGGTCGGGCGGCACACCCCGTACGCGGGGGACAACCTGGCGGCCGTCCGGCAGATCTCGGTGGCCATCGACGACCTGGCCCGGCAGGCGTTCCCGCCGCTGCTGCGCGCCGACCTGACCAGCCTGGTGCCGGCGGGCGGGCGGCTGGACGTGGGTCGGCTGCGGACCCTGTCGGCCGAGCTGGCCAGGGTCAACGACACGGTGCAGGGTGCCCGGGACAGCCTCGCGACGGTGCCCAGCGAGGGCCTGGTCGGTCAGGTCCGGCAGGCGCTCGGCGATCTGCGGGGCGAGATCGACCGGCTGGCCGGCCTGACCGCCGCCGCGAGCGAGGCCACCCGGGTGCTGCCGGGGCTGCTGGGCGCCGACGGCCCCCGCACCTACCTGGTGGTCTCCCAGAACCCCGCCGAGCTGCGCGCCACCGGCGGGATGATCGGCGCGTACGCGGTCATCCACGCGGCCGACGGCCGGGTCCGGATGGGACGGCAGGGCACCAGCAGCACGCTGGGCCGGTTCCAGCCGCCGCTGAAGGTGCCCGCCGAGGTGCGCAGCCTCTGGGCCGACCTGCCCGGGATCTATCCGGCCGACGTGAACCTCACCCCGCACTTCCCGACTGCCGCCGCCCTCTACCGGGAGATGTTCCGCCGGCGTACGGGCACCACCGTGGACGGGGTGCTCGCCGTCGACCCGGTGGTGCTGTCGTACCTGCTCAGGGCCACCGGGCCGGTGATGGTGCCGGGGGGCGTCCCGCTGGCCGCCGAGAAGGTCGTGCAGACGGTGCTCAGCGACAGCTACCAGCGGATGGACAACGAGGAACAGGACGCCTTCTTCGCCGCCTCCGCCGCCGCCGTGTTCGACGCGCTGGTCACGAAGAATGTAGACCCGAAGGCGTTATTGTCCTCATTTGACCGTGCTGTCACTGAACGCCGGATATTGTTCTGGAGTGCCCGACATGAAGAGCAACGGAAGATCGGCGACAGCCGGTTGGCCGGGGCGCTTCCGGAGAAGGACACCGTGCCCACGGTCGGCGTGTTCCTCAACGACGGCAGCGGCGCGAAGCTCGGCTACTACCTCCGGCCGTCGGCGGCCCTGGCGGTCGGCGACTGCCGGCCCGACGGCCGCCGGGAACTTCGACTCCGGGTCACCCTGCGCTCGTCGGCGCCGAAGTCGGGCCTCAGCGAGTCGGTCCTCGGCCTCGGTCTGGCCGGTGACCCGTACACCGTACGCACGTTGGTGTCGGTGCACAGCCCCGCCGGCGGGGCGGTGCTCGCCGCCCGTCTGGACGGCGTCGAGACGGCGGTGGGCAGCGGCACCGAACGGCGCCGTCAGGTGAGCACCGCCAACGTCGAGGTCGGCCCGGGGGGCTCCCGCACGTTGGAGGTCACCGTCCTGACCGCGACCACCGGCGTCGGTACCGCCGAGCTGTGGCTGACCCCCACCGCCACCCCATGGACCACCCAAGTTGTTTCCGCACCAAGCTGTGATCAGTAGGAGGGAACCAATCATGCGGCTATCCCGCATCATCATGGCGCTCACGGTCGGTCTGGCCGTGCTGGCCGTGCCGACCGCAGCGGGGGCGGCGCAGCCGCAGCCGACGCCGGGCACCGGCACGCCACAACCACCGGTCTACCCGCCGGGCGGCACCCCGACACCGACACTCACGGTCACCCCGCCGACCGTCGTGGTCGGCCAGACCGCCACCCTGATCGGCCGGGGCTGGGGGCCGGGCGAGACGGTGATCATCACCGTCAGCACGTCGCCGCTCGCCGCCGCCGTGCCGGGCGCCGACCAGGCGCGCCGCAGCGACGGCGAGATCGTCGCCATGGCGCCGGTCTCGTTCCAGCAGGCACCCCAGCCGAACCCCAGGACCCTGGAGGTCACGGCTGACGACGACGGCTACTTCCGCACCACCTACACGCCGCGTCACCACGGCACGTACACCTTCCGGGCCGAAGGCCAGACGTACCACCGGGTGGCGACCGCGACGCTGACCGTGCTCAAGAAGCACACGCCGCCGCTGCCCGTCACGGGCGACAGCCTGAGCACCCCGATGAAGTTCGGCGGCGGCCTCGTCGGCGCCGGCGCGGTGCTCCTGCTGCTGTCGCTGGTCTGGCGCAAGCGCCACCGCTTCGGCATGGGAGCCGCGCGCTGACGGTGAAGCTCCCCTTCGGGCAGTGCCCGGACATCGCGAACGACTGGCGCCCGTCGGAGATCTCCGACGGGCGCCAGCCCGTCCCGTACCGCCTCGGTCGCCCCGCCGCGCCGGCCCACCCGATCCGCCGCGGCCCGCCTGGGGGAGGCCGGCCGGGCACCCTCGGCCAGCAGGCGGCGGCATGGCACCATGGCCGTGTCCTGTGCCGCCGGGTGGCCGGGGACACGACAGCGATGGAGTCGGGATGACAGGAGTGGCCGGCGCGCCGGTGCCGGGACTGGCGCCACTGTGGACGCACGACCCGGTGACCGCCGGCCCGTACCGGCTGGTCGGTCGGCTGGGCGCGGGCGGCCAGGGTGTGGTCTACCTGGGCGAGGACGACCAGGGCCACCAGGTGGCCGTAAAGATGATCAACATCGACCTGAGTGACCTGCGGGCGCGGTCGCAGTTCATGAAGGAGATCGCCGCGGCGCGCCGCGTCGTGCCGTTCTGCACCGCGCAGGTGCTCTTCGCCGAGGTCGACGGCGAACGCCCCTACGTGGTCAGCGAGTTCATCGAGGGCCCGACCCTCTACCGGCACGTCCGCGAGCAGGGCCCGGTCGCCGGCAACGCGCTGCACCGCCTCGCCGTCGGTACGGCCACCGCGCTCGCCGCGATCCACCGCTGCGACGTCGTGCACTGCGACCTGAAGCCCGACAACGTGGTGCTCGGCCGGGACGGCCCCCGCGTGATCGACTTCGGCATCGCCCGCGCCGTGGGCGTCACCGAGACGGTGACCAGCCGGGTGCTGGGGACCACCGCGTACATGGCCCCGGAGCGGTTCCGCAACGACTCGATCGGGCCACCCTGCGACGTCTTCGCCTGGGCCGCCACCATCGCCTTCGCCGCCGGGGGCCGGCCGCCGTTCGGCACCGACTCGCTCTTCGCGGTGATGCACCGGGTGCTCAACGAGCCGCCCGACCTGCCCGCGCTGCCACCGGGCCTCGACGAGCTGATCAGGCAGTGCCTGGCCAAGGACCCGGCGGAGCGGCCGGAGGCCGAAGAGGTGCTGATGCGGCTGCTCGGGCAGGACGTCCGGGACGCGGGCCCGCTGCGCCGGGAGACCGTGCTCCAATTCGGCAACGAGATTGCCGGCGCGCCGACGCCGGGTGAGCCGCTGCCGTTGCCCCGTACCGCGTCGGACCCGCCGGCGGCCCGGCCGGAACCGACGGCGCCGACGCGCCTCGAACAGACGTCGCAGAGCCCGTCCACGGCTTCCGCGCCCGCCGACCAGGCGGGCGGTGGCTGGGGGCGGCGGCTCCGTCGTGAGTCGACCGACGCCTGGGGCATCTCGACCGCGATCTTCCTCGGCTCGGTCGGCGCCGCGGCCGGCTACGTCGCGTCGAGCGCGGTGGAGGCGGCCGCAGCGACCGGGGCCGCCACCTTCGTCGTGGTCTACACGGTTCGGCTGCTGGTCGCGACGGCGCTCGGCGACCGCCCCTGACCGAGGAACGCGGGTGGGCGGGGGCGGTTCGTCCCGGACGCCGGGTCGGGCGCTGCCGGTGGCACCGCACCGATAGGTTGACTGCCACCAGTTGACCGCCGAGGAGGACGTCGCCATGGCCCCAGCCCCGCCGCGCGCACGACAGTGGTTGCCGTACACCGCGGCCGTCACCGCCGGGCTGCTGGTCATCGTCGGGGCGTTCGTGCTCGTACGGCAGCGGGACGCGGGCACCGACCGGCCCCGGGCCGACTGTGCCGTCCGCCTGGACGTGAACTCCTCGACCGAGAAGGCGGCGCTGCTGGTCGAGCTGGCGAAACGGTACAACGACAGCGACCGCTCGCTCGACGGCGGCGGCTGCGCCCAGGTGCACGTCAGCGCCCTGAACTCGGGCAAGGCCACCGAGGCACTGGCCGCCGGCTGGAGCGGCACCGGCCTGCCGCAGCCGCAGGTCTGGTTGCCGACGTCGAGCCTCTGGACGGGCCAGCTGCGGCTGCTCGACAAGGCCGCCGGGCGGGCGCCGCAGACCCCGGGCCCTTATCCGTCGATCGCCAACAGCCCGCTTGTCATCGCGATGCCGCAGCCCAAGGGCGAGCTGGTACGCCAGCGCGGGCCGCTGGGCTGGGGGGAGATCCTCGGCCTCTCCGGGCGGCAGGGCTGGGCGGGCTTCGGCAAACCGGAGTGGGGCCGCTTCACCTTCGGCAAGGACAACCCGAACCTCTCCACCTCGGGTCTGGCGGCGACCATCGCCACCTACTACGCCGCCGCGAAGCGCTCCAGCGACCTCACCACGTCGGACCTGGCGGATCCGAAGGTGACCCGGTTCGTCCGGCAGATCGAGGCCAACGTGTCGCACTACAGCGACGACTCGGTGGAGCTGCTGCGCGACCTCGCCGAGGCCGACCTGGCCGGCGGGGGCGCCAGCACCGGCGACATGAGCGCCATCGTCATGCAGGAGGAGCTGGTCCACCTCTACAACGAGGGCGGGCTGAGCCCGCGGCAGGAAGGCCAGGAGCGGGGCCCCCGGCCGAAGGTGCCGCTGGTCGCCGTACACCCGAAGGAGGGCACCTTCAACCTGGACCACCCCTTCGTGGTGCTCCCCTCCGCCGACGAACGGCAGCGCGCGGCGGCGGACGACTTCCTGAAGTTCCTGACCGCGGACGACCAGCAGGAGAGCTTCGTCCGCCTCGGCTTCCGCGACCACGAGCGCAGCGCCTCGGCGGAGCTGCTCGCCAGCGTAGGCGCCGAGCCCACCGGCGGGCTGAACTACTTCGCGCCGCCGAACCCGGAGGTGGTCGAGGCGATGCTGGACGACTGGAGCACGCTGCGCAAGAAGGCCAACATCCTGATCGCCCTGGACACCTCCGGGTCGATGCAGGCCCCGGTCGGCGACAGCACGCGCTTCCAGGTCGCCTCGGCGGCGGCGGCCAAGGGGCTCGCGCTGCTCAACTCCGAGGACCGGGTCGGGCTCTGGTCGTTCTCCTCGGAGACCTCGAAGCGGCCCGACGGCCCGTACCGGGAGGAGGTCCGGCTCGGCGACTTCGACCAGAAGCGGATCAACAGCCGGATTGCCGGCCTGCACGTCGCGGGGGACACGGCGCTCTACGCGACGGTCCGGGCCGCCCACGAGCAGGTGCTCGAGCGGTACGACCCGGACCGGATCAACGCCGTCGTCGTGCTGACCGACGGCAAGAACGAGTACCCCCGGGACAACGACCTGGCCCGGCTGCTCGCCGACGTCGCCCTGGACCCGCGGCGCCCGGTGAAGGTCTTCTGCATCGCCTTCGACGGGGATTCGGACTTCGCCACGCTGGACCGGATCGCCAAGGCGTCGTCCGGCAAGGCGTTCGACGCCACCGACCCCGCCATGATCGACGAGGCGTTCGTGAAGCTGGTCAGCAGCTTCTGAGCCGCCGGTGCCGCCGGGGCGTGACGACGCGCGTCGGCCGCGGCGGCGCTGGCACGGCGGACCGGCCGCCCCGTCAGATCAGGCCGTGGGCCAGCATCGCCTCCGCCACCCGGCGGAACCCGTCGATGTTGGCCCCGGCCACGTAGTCGCCGGGCAGCCCGTACTCCTCGGCGGTGCTCCAGCAGCGGTCGTGGATGTTGCGCATGATGTCGCGCAGCCGCTGCTCCGACTCGGCGAACGTCCACGAGTCCCGGCTGGCGTTCTGCTGCATCTCCAGCGCGCTGACCGCCACGCCGCCGGCGTTGGCCGCCTTGCCCGGCGCGAAGCGCACCCCGGCCCGGCCGAGGATGCGTACCGCCTCCGGCGTGGTGGGCATGTTCGCGCCCTCCACCACCGCGACGCAGCCGCCGGCCACGAGCGCCGCGGCCTCCGCGCCGCCGATCTCGTTCTGCGTCGCGCACGGCAGCGCCAGCTCGCAGGGCACCTCCCAGACGGTACGGCCGGAGACCGCCACCGCGTGCGGCACGTGCCGGGCGTAGTCGTCGAGCCGGGCCCGGCGCTGCTCCTTCAGCTCCCGCAGCAGCTCCAGGTCGATGCCCTTGTCGTCGAGGACGTAGCCGGACGAGTCGGAGCAGGCGACCACCCGCCCGCCGAGCTGGTGCACCTTCTCGATCGCGTAGATCGCCACGTTGCCGGAGCCGGAGACCACGACCCGCTTGCCCTCCAGGCTGTCCCCGGTCTGCCGGAGCATCTCGTCGGCGAAGAAGACCGCCCCGTAGCCGGTCGCCTCGCGGCGCACCTGCGCGCCCCCGTACGCCAGGCCCTTGCCGGTCAGCACCCCCGACTCGTACCGGTTGGTGATCCGCTTGTACTGGCCGAACAGGTAGCCGATCTCGCGGCCGCCCACGCCGATGTCCCCGGCCGGCACGTCGGTCTCCGCGCCGATGTGCCGGTACAGCTCGGTCATGAAGCTCTGGCAGAACCGCATCACCTCCCGGTCCGAGCGACCCTTCGGGTCGAAGTCCGCGCCGCCCTTGCCGCCACCGATCGACAGCCCGGTCAACGCGTTCTTGAAGATCTGCTCGAAGCCCAGGAACTTCACGATCCCCAGGTAGACCGACGGGTGGAAGCGCAGCCCGCCCTTGTACGGCCCGAGCGCGCTGTTGAACTCCACCCGGAAGCCCCGGTTGACCTGGATCCGGCCGCGGTCGTCCTCCCACGGCACCCGGAAGATGACCTGCCGCTCCGGCTCGCAGATCCGTTCGATGATCCGCGCCTCGGCGTACTCGGGGTGTCTGGCCAGCGCCGGGCCGATGCTCTCCAGCACCTCGCGTACCGCTTGGTGGAATTCCGGCTCGCCCGGATTGCGGGCGACCACGCTGGTGAACACCGTCTCCACGGTCTCCGGCATACGACACGTCCCTTCACTTGCGCTGGTAGACCCTGTTGCTACCACCCGGACCCGGTTACCCGCCAACCGTCCCGCGATACGGACCGTGACCTCCGTCCGGTTCACTGGTCGCGTGGACGAGTCGATCTGGGACGCGGTCCGGGCCTCGCGCGGCTGGTTGGACGCCGCCAACGGCACCGGACAGACCGAAATGACCTGCCGGATCCTCAAGCTGACCGAGGAGGCGGGGGAGGCGGCGAGCGCCTGGATCGGTCTGCTCGGCCAGAACCCGCGCAAGGGCGTCACGCACAGCCGCGAGGACGTGGCGGCGGAACTGGCGGACGCGGCGTTCACCGCGCTGGTCGCCATCGAGAGCCTCGGGCTGGACTCCCGTCTCGTGCTCGACGCGTGCGCCAGAAAGGCCCGCGCCCGCGTCGGTCCGCCTCCCGCCTGAGCCGCCGCGCCCGGAGCCGCCGCGCCCGCTCGGTCCGTCTCCCACCTGAGTCGCGGCGCCCGCGTCGGTCCGCTTCCCGGGCTGAGTCGCCGCGTCCGCCGGGGCCACATCCCGGGCTGGGCCGCCGCGCCCGCGTGATGTCGACTTCCGGCTGGGTCGCCGTGCACCCGCCGGGTCGCCGCGTTTCCGGCGCGGCGGCCCACCGGTGCCTGTCGGGACGTCAGAGGCCGTGGCGACGGTCGCCCACCACCTGCTCGCAGAGTGCCGCCTCCGAGCGCGCGGAGAACGGGGCGCGGTGGGCGGCGACGGCCCGTCGGGTCTCCTCGGCGACCAGATCGGCGTTGATCTGCGCCGCGACGACCACGCCGGCCGCCGCGGCGGCACCGACCTGGGCCGCCGGATCCGTGACGTTGCCGGCGACCCACACCCCGGGCACGTCGGTGCGGCCCGTCGCGTCGGAGGGGACGTGCTCGCCGACCCCCGCCGGGTGTGCCGCGGGCCGCAGCCCGAGCGCCGCGAGGAAGCCGGCGCGCGCCACCATCCGCGACGAGACGGCCAGCGCCTCCCGGCGCACGAGAGTGCCGTCGCCCAGCCGTACGCCCACGAGGCGGTCCTCCACGACCTCCAGGGACGCGACCTCGCCGTCGACCACGCGGATCTCCCGGGCCGCCAGCTGCTCCGCCTGCTCGGCGGTGAGCGCCATGGTGTGCTGGAAGTACGTGACGTCGGCGCTCAACTGCCGGAACAGCAGCGCCTGGTGCACCGAGAACGGCCCGCTGGCCAGCACGCCGATGGCCCGGTCGCGGACCTCCCAGCCGTGGCAGTACGGGCAGTGCAGCACGTCCCTGCCCCAGCGCTCCCGCAGGCCCGGGACGTCCGGCAGCTCGTCCACCAGCCCGGTGGCCACCAGCAGCCGGCGCGCGCGGAGCGTCCGACCGTCGGCCAGCGTCACCGTGAAGCCGTCGTCGTCGCGGTTCGCGGCGGCGACCTCGCCGGTGACCACCCGGCCACCGTAGCCGCGTACCTCCGCCCGGCCGCGTTCCAGCAGCTCGGCCGGCCGGATCCCCTCGCGGGCCAGCAACCCGTGCACGCCCTCCGCCGGGGCGTTGCGCGGCGCGCCCGAGTCGAGCACCACCACCGAACGTCGCACCCGGGCCAGCGTCAGCGCCCCGCTCAACCCCGCGGCGCCACCCCCGATCACCACCACGTCGTAGCTGCCGTCCAACCGATCGGTCACCGTGACCACCTCCCGCGACCACGATGCGGTCGCCGCTACCACGGTGGCAAACATTGTTGCCATAGTGGCAAGATGGCGGCATGGGCGACGACCTGGACCAGACGCTCGGCGCGGTCGGTCCCCGGCTGCGCGCGCTGCGCCGGCAGCGGGAGACCACCCTGGCCGACCTGTCGGCGGCGACCGGCATCTCGGTGAGCACGCTCTCCCGGCTGGAGTCCGGTTCCCGCCGGCCCACCCTCGAACTGCTCCTCCCGCTGGCCAGGGCGCACGGCGTCACGCTCGACGAACTCGTCGACGCCCCGTCCACCGGCGACCCGCGCGTCCACCTGCGCCCGGTCACCCGCCACGGGATGACCATGCTGCCCCTGACCCGCCGGCCCGGCGGCATCCAGGCGTACAAGCTGGTGATCCCGGGCGGCGGTCGCAGGGCGGAGCCCGATCCGCAGACCCACGAGGGCTACGAGTGGCTCTACGTCCTCAACGGGCGGCTGCGGGTCGTCCTCGGCGACCAGGACCTCGTGCTCACGCCGGGGGAGGCGGCGGAGTTCGAGACCCGCGTACCGCACTGGTTCGGGTCGGCCGACGCCGAGCCGGTCGAGTTCCTCAGCCTCTTCGGCAGGCAGGGCGAACGCGCCCACCTCCGCGCCCGCCCGAAAACCGAACCCCGTTCCCAACCCTGACCCCCAACCCCCACCCCGCGCCCCTCCCTCCCGCCCACCCTCCGTTGATCATGAAGTTGTTGCCGCTTCTGGAGATCGAATCGGTCGATAACTTCATGATCAACATGGAGATTGAGGGCGCGGCGGGGCGGCGGGGGAGCGGGGCGGACGTGAGGATGGGGGGATGAGTGACGTACGGGTGTGGGGCGAGCAGGCGGGGGTCGTCGTACTGCCGAGTGGGGCGCGGGTGCGGGGACGACGGATCGCGGACGAGGCGTCGCCCGCCGACTTCGCCCTGCTGCTGGCACCCGGGCCGACGCCCGCCTGGCCGCACCGGCGGATCCGGTGGCCCGACTTCTGGGTGCCGGTCGACCGGGCGGACGCGATCGACGCGCTGACCGAGGCCCTGCGTCGCGCCCACGACGGCGAACGCGTCGAGGTGGCCTGCCGGGGCGGCACCGGGCGCACGGGCACCGCGCTGGCGGCGCTGGCGATCCTCGACGGGCTGCCGCCCGAGCAGGCGGTGGACTGGGTGCGTGCCACCTACCGCCCGCGGGCCGTGGAGACGCCCTGGCAGCGTCGCTGGCTGCGCCGCCTCCCCTGACGCACCGCAGCGGTGACTCCCTGCGCCGGGGCGGGCGGGCGCGGCGGGTTGTGGTGCTTGTCATCGGACGTGTTTGGGCAGGTCACAGGGGGTAGGAGTGGCGCCGCACCCCGATCTCCGAGGCAGGTACCAGGCGCCATGGCTCCATCCCGCATCCCCGTCCGCCAGCACGGCGCCCACCGGGCGCCGGCCCGCCCGGCGTCGGTGACCGCCCGCACCGTGGCGTCGCTGGCCGTTCTCGTCGTACTCGCCACGCTCTTCCTCGACGCCCTGCTGATCATCGTCGGGCTGCTCACCCCGGTCGCGGCGTCGGTGTCGCCGTTACGGCGTTGGGCGCGCCGGCTGGCGGCGCCGTCCGGCCGGTGGCTCAGCGGCCCACGTACTCGCGCAGGTGACGGGCGGTCAGCGTGTCGCCGTGGGCGACCAGGTCGGCCGGCGTGCCGGTGAAGACGATCCGGCCGCCGTCGTGTCCCGCCCCCGGGCCGAGGTCGATCAGCCAGTCGGCGTGCGCCATGACCGCCTGGTGGTGCTCGATGACGACGACGGTGTTGCCGGCGTCGACCAGCCGGTCCAGCAGGGCGAGCAGTTGGTCCACGTCGGCCAGGTGCAGGCCGGTGGTCGGCTCGTCCAGGACGTACGTGCTCCCGCTGTCGGCCATGCGGATGGCCAGCTTGAGCCGCTGCCGCTCGCCGCCGGAGAGCGTGTTGAGCGGCTGGCCCAGGGTGAGGTAGCCGAGCCCGACGTCGACCAGCCGGTCGAGGATCGCCCGGGCGGGGCCGCCGGGGAAGAAGTCCCGGGCCTCCGTGGCCGGCATCGCGAGCACCTCGCTGATGTTCTTCCCGCGCAGGCGGTAGGTGAGCACCTCGTCGGTGAAGCGTCGCCCCTCGCACCGCTCGCAGACCGAGGCGACGCCGGCCATCATCGCCAGGTCGGTGTAGACCAGGCCGATGCCCTTGCAGGTGGGGCAGGCGCCTTCGGAGTTGGCGCTGAACAGCGCGGCCTTGACCCCGTTGGCCTTGGCGAAGGCGGTGCGGATCGGGTCCAGCAGGCCGGTGTAGGTGGCCGGGTTGCTGCGCCGGGAACCCCGGATCGGTGACTGGTCGACGACCACCACGCCGTCGCGGCGGTGCAGCGAGCCGTGGATCAGTGAGCTCTTGCCGGAGCCGGCCACGCCGGTCACCACGGTCAGCACCCCGAGCGGGATGTCGACGTCGACGTCGCGCAGGTTGTGCAGGTCGGCGTTGCGGATCGACAGCTGGCCGGCCGGCCGGCGTACGTGCTCGCGCAGGCGTACCCGGTGGTCGAGATGCCGGCCGGTGGGGGTGTCGGAGCGGCGCAGGCCGGCGACGTCACCGGTGAAGCAGATCCGACCGCCGGCCGTGCCGGCCCCGGGCCCGAGATCGACCACGTGGTCGGCGATGGCGATCGTCTCGGGCTTGTGCTCGACGACCAGCACCGTGTTGCCCTTGTCGCGCAGGTGCAGCAGCAGGTCGTTCATCCGGGCGATGTCGTGCGGGTGCAGGCCGACCGTCGGTTCGTCGAAGACGTACGTGACGTCGGAGAGGCTCGAGCCGAGGTGCCGGACCATCTTCACCCGCTGCGCCTCGCCGCCGGAGAGGGTGGCGGACTCGCGGTCCAGGCTGAGATAGCCCAGGCCGATCTCGACCAGCGAGTCGAGCAGGTCGCGCAGGTTGCCGGTCAGCGGGGCGACCGACGGGTCGTCGATGGCTCGGACGAACCCGGCCAGGTCGCTGATCTGCATCGCCGAGCACTCGGCGATGTTGCGCCCGGCGATCCGGGACGAGAGCGCCGCCGCGTTGAGCCGGGTCCCGCCGCAGTCGGCGCAGGTGGTGAAGGTGACCGCCCGGTCGACGAACGCCCGGATGTGCGCCTGCATCGACTCGCGGTCCTTGGCCAGGTAGAGCCGGCGTACCTTGACCGCCAGGCCCTCGTACGTCCAGTTGTTGCTGCCCACCTTGATCTTCGTGGACGGCTTGTGGAGGAAGTCCTCCCACTGCTGCGGCGTGTAGTCCTGGAGCTTCGTGTCGGGGTCGAACAGACCGGAGTGGACGATGGTCTGCCAGTACCACGAGTCGACGGCGAAGTTGGGCACCTTGATCGCGCCGTCGTTGAGCGAGCGTTCCACGTCGACGAGTTCGTCGACGTCGAGGTCGGAGACCCGCCCGAGGCCCTCGCAGGCCGGGCACATGCCCTCGGCCAGGTTGAAGCTGAACGCGCCGGCCCCACCCACGTGCGGGGTGCCGAGCCGGCTGAAGACGATGCGCAGCATCGCGTACGCGTCGGTGGCGGTGCCGACGGTGGAGCGCGAGTTCGCGCCCATCCGCTCCTGGTCCACGACGATGGCCGCGCTGAGGTTGCGCAGCGAGTCGACGTCGGGTCGGCTCACGTTCGGCATGAACGACTGGAGGAAGGCGCTGTAGGTCTCGTTGATCAGGCGCTGCGACTCTGCGGCGATGGTTCCGAAGACCAGGGACGACTTCCCGGAGCCGGAGACCCCGGTGAAGACGGTCAGCCGGCGCTTGGGGATGTCCACCGAGACGGAGGCGAGGTTGTTCTCCCGGGCGCCGCGTACCTCGATCATGTCGTGACTGTCGGCGGCGGACCGTGCTGGCTGCTGCATGCGAACCCTTCGCGAGATCGTGGGCGGAGTCCCGCCCGGGGTACATCTACGGGGGCCAGGCCGCCTTCAATCGTCTCATTCAACCTCCCGTGGAGGGTTTCACCTCCTCCTGCGGGGCCAACGGCCCGGAGTAAGAGGGAAAGTCTCAAACCACGTGTAGACCGGTAGGGTGGCCCGGTGGTGGATGCGGGAGGACGGGCCGGACGGTGGCGGGGGGCGGAGGTCGCGGCGACCGCGGGCATCTCCGTCCAGCAGGTGCGCAACTACGTCGACCTCGGCGTGCTGCCGCCGGTCGAGCGCACGCCCGCCGGCTACCGCGTCTTCACCGGCGACCACGTGCGGGCGCTGGCGGTGGTCCGGCGGATGGCCGAGGGGCACGGCTGGGCGCGTACCCGGGAGGTGATGGCCGCGGTGCACCGGGGCGACCTGGCGGCGGCGCTGGCGGCGCTCGACGCCGGCCACGCCGAGCTGGACCGGGAGCGGGCCGACATCCGGCGGGTGCTCGGCGCGTTCGAGACCGTGGTGACCAGCCCGGCCGCCGTCCTGCCGGCGCCCCGGCGCGGGGCCCGCATCGGCGAGGTCGCCGACCTGGTCGGCGTCCGCACCTCGCAGCTACGGCTGTGGGAGCAGCGCGGCCTGCTCCGGCCGGTCCGCGAGCGCGGCACCGGCTACCGGGTGTACGACGCGGCCGAGCTGCGCGCCGCGCAGGTCGTGGCGCTGCTGCGCCGGGGCGCGTACCCGTTCGACATCGTCGCGGCGGTGCTCGGCGAGATGCGTACCACCGGCAGTGCCCAGCGGGTCCACGCGGAGCTGGCCAAGCGGGAGCAGGAACTGCACCGGCGCAGCCTGCGGCGGCTGCACGCCTCGGCCGCGCTGTACGACTACCTGCGCCACCGCGACCCGGCCCTGCCCGGGTGACTCAGCGCAGCACCAGCAGGTCGAGGTGGTCGACGACCGGGCCGCTCGCCCTGTCGGCGGCGGCCCGGAGCCGGGCCAGGCCGTCGGCGTACTCCTCGTCGGTGATCGACTGGAGCGGGGTGTGGGCCCGGCGGTCGAGGCGCTCGGCGAACTCG
This sequence comes from Micromonospora sp. NPDC049060, assembly GCF_040649055.1. Taxonomy (NCBI): domain Bacteria; kingdom Bacillati; phylum Actinomycetota; class Actinomycetes; order Micromonosporales; family Micromonosporaceae; genus Micromonospora; species Micromonospora sp. NPDC049060. The sequence goes on along the minus strand of NZ_JBEZEV010000075.1, from coordinate 15,528 downwards.
GCCAGCGACGCCGCCGTGGTCTGCGCGACGGGTTCGACGGTGCTGACGGTGAACCCGGCCGTGGCGAACGCCGCCCGCACGCGCGCCAGGTCCGGATAGGTCTCGAGGACGCGTACCGCCTCCGGGAACCAGCGGAACAGCGTGATCCGCTGGTGCCGGCCGGGAAACGGCGAGCGGATCAGCACGGGCGCGCCCGGGCGGAGCACCCGGCGCAGCTCCCGCGCCGCCGCGTCGAGGTCGGGGATGTGGTGCACCATCGTGGACAGCCACGCGGCGTCCGCCACGGAGTCGCGCAGCGGCAGCGCGACGGCGTCGCCGGCGAGCAGTGGCCGGTGGCTGGCGCGGGAGCGCATCGCCCCGGCGGGCTCCACCCCCACCACCCGGGCGCCGAACCACTCGGTGAAGGCGGTGGCCCAGGCGCCGGTGCCGGCCCCGAGGTCGAGCAGCGTGGTGCCGGTACGCGGCCGAAGGTGTTGCTGCACCGCGTGCCGCCACCGGTCCAGGCCGCTGCGCGGCAGCTCCCGGGTGGCGGCGAAGGCTGCCGCGTCGGCGTCGTCGTAGGAGATCAGAGCCACGGCCATCACCTCGCCACCGTCGCCGGGCGGTCCGGGCGATCGTTCCCCGGTTCTAGTCGGTGAGCGCTGCCGGAGGCAACGGCTTGTGAGCCAACCGACGCGGTGCGTCCCGCCCCGTGGGAGTCCTCCCGTCGACGCGGGCCGACGGGGCCCGGCAGCGCCCCGCCCCCGCCGGGCTCAGAGCGCCACCGCCGCCGAGGTCAGAGCGCCACCGCCGCCAGCACCAGCAGGGCGCACGCCGTCTCGACCAGCCCCACCCGCATCGGCGCGACCGGGCGCCCGGCGAGCAGCACCGCCCGGGCCAGCAGCACCGCGAAGACCACGGCGACCGGCACCGGCGCCCAGAGCGCGGCGGCGACCGCGACGACGGCGTGGTACGTCCACGACACCCACCGGTACCGGACGCTGTCCCGCTCCCGGATCATCGTCTTGACGTGCACGACGGTGCCGACCAGGTAGCCCAGCGCCACGACCGTCACCCCGACCACGCCGGTCCACGGCACCCCGGCGACCGTGGCGACGACGAGACCGAGCAGGCCGCACTGCGTCACGAAGGCGAGGTCGTTGACGAACGCCCGGTCGCGCCGCCGGCGCGCGTAGCCGGCGTTGACGGCGGCGAGGGCCACGAAGAACGGGGCGTAGGCGAGCGTCGCGGGCCGGGCCACCAGCACCGGCGTGCCGAGCGCGACGGTGGCGAGCCCGTACCCGACGAGGTGCGGGCGCACCCGGCGGATCCGTCCGGTCTTGACCGCCTGCAACCCGAAGTAGGACAGCGGGTATCCGGCGAGCGCGGCCCCGAGCAGGGGAAGGTGCAGCGGGTGCGGGCCGGTGACGGTCAGTGCCGCCAGGAAGGGCAGCAGCAGCATCGCCCATGCGCCGTGCTGCGGCGGCACCCAGCTCGGCGACCGGCCCCGGCCCGGAGCGTGGCCGGGGGCGGCCACGGCGGGGCTCCCGGCCGGGCGGTGACGACGGGCCGGGACGGTGCTCACGGCCGCGGCGTCACGGTGAGCAGGACGGCGGCGTCCGTGACGGCGTGCAGCGCGTGCCGCAGCGGCGGAATGACCACGAGGTCGCCGGCGTCGCCCTCCCAGGACTCGTCCCCGGCCACCAGGCGCACCCGCCCCACGAGCACCTGCAGCGTCGCCTCGCCCGGGCTGTCGTGCTCGTCGAGGGACCGGCCGCCGCGCAGGGCGAGCAGGGTCTGCCGCAGGCGGCGGTCCCGGCCCGCGTGCAGGGAGCGTGCGCTGCGTCCGCTGTCGGCCTCCCGCGCGGCGGCGAGCTGCTCGTCGGCGAGGCGGGTCAGCGAGAGGGCTTCCATGGTCGTCCCTTCGTCGGTGTCGGGCGGCCCGCGGGGCGGGGATGCCGCCTGCGGCGGCGCCCGGCACGTAAACCGGAAGATCGGGTACCGCTTTCAGTCTCCAGCTTCCGCCCCGGCCGGGCCCCGCGGCAGGGCCGATGGTCCCGGAACCGGTGAGTCCGCGCCGCGGAAACGGTCGGGCGGAAGGTGAGCCGGCCACGCCTTCGACCCGTCCCGGGCCCCCGGGCCTGGAGAACCCGGCCCGCGCCCCGAACTCCGCCGACTAGGGTGCGGTGCATGAAGGTTCGGCTGCTGGCGGCCACGGCGACCGCCGTCCTCCTCGGCACCGGCGCTCCCGTCCCCGCGGCGGCCGGCCCGGCCGGTCCCGTCGCTCCCGTGACTTCGCCCGGCGTCGTCGCGTCCCCGCCCGGCGTGGCGCCGTCCGCGCCCGGGGCCGTCGGGTCCGCGCCCGGGGCCGTCGGGTCCGCGCCCTGCCCGAAGGCGCCCGCGCCCAGGGTGTCCCGGCCGCCGCGTCCGTCACCGCCGCCGGCTGTGCCGGAGGAGCGGGCCGTGGGCGGCCAGGCGCTCGACACCGCCGGTCTGATCGTCCCGGCGGGGGCCGCGCGCCCGCCGGCGGTCACCGCGACCTCGTGGCTGGTCGCCGACCTGGACACCGGCCAGGTGCTGGGCGGCTGCGGCCCGCACGAGTACGGCACCCCGGCCAGCGTGCAGAAGCTGCTGCTGGCGGCCACCATGCTGCCCCGACTCGACCCGCAGCAGGTCGTCACCGTCACCGCCGGGGACATGGACATCGAACCCGGCTCCTCGGCCGTCGGGCTGGTCGCCGGCGGGCGGTACCGGATCGAGACCGTCTGGCTCGGGCTGCTGCTCCAGTCCGGCAACGAGGCGGCCAACGTGCTGGCGCGCCTCGGCGGCGGGCCGGACGGAATGGCCGGCGGCGTGCGGGCGATGAACGAGGAGGCGCACCGCCTCGGCGCCCTCCAGACCCACGCGGTGACCCCCTCTGGTCTCGACGGACGAGGCCAGTTCACCAGCGCGTACGACCTGGCGCTGGTCGCCCGGGCCTGCTTCGCCGACCCGACGTTCCGCCGGTACGCGCTGACCGAGACGCACCGCATCCCCGCCCAGCCGGCGCAGCGCACCAAGGGTTTCGAGATCCAGAACGAGAACCAGCTCGTCTACCGCTACCCGGGCGCGCTCGGCGGCAAGACCGGCTTCACCGACCTGGCCCGGCACACCTACGTCGGGGCGGCCCAGCGCAACGGGCGGCGGCTGGTGGTCACGCTGCTCGGTGCCGAGCCGCAGCCCGCACGGGGCTGGGAGCAGGGCGCCGCCCTGCTCGACTGGGGCTTCACGCTGCCGCGGGGCTCCGCCGTCGGCCGGCTGGTCGAGCCCGGGGAGTTGACCGCCTCGGCGACCCCCTCGCCACCCGCGCTCGCCGCCACCGTCGATCCGCGCCCGGCCGCGGCCAGCGGCCCGCTCGAGGACGGGCTGATCGCCCGGTGGCCCGTCGCCGCGCTCGCGGCGGGGGCGGTCGCGCTGCTGGGGGCGGCGCTGCTCTGGCGCCGCCGGGCGGCCCGGCGCCGGTACGGCAGGGCCCCTTCCTGACCTCGACCGGGCGGGGCGGATCGACAAGCGACGACGGGATCCATAGACTCCGGTCTTTCCAGCGCCACGAGTCCAGGAGGATCCCCGTGTCGAGCGAACCCCGACCGCACCCCGTCCCGCCGTCGATCGAGGCGCCCCGCCGGCCGGCCCGTACGCTGTCCCGCTTCGCCGGGGTGGCCCTGGTCGCGGGCGCGCTGGTCACCGGTGGCGGCGCCGCAGCGGTCGCCGCGCCCGGCGGAGCCCCGGCCGACGCCGCCGTTTCCCGGGTCACGCCCGGCCCGTGCGCCTACACGGAGACGCCCGAGGACCCCGCCGCCAGGCCGGTCCCGCTGCCGCCCGACCCGAGGCGCACCCCCGACCGGGGCAGCGTGCGCGTCACGCTGCGCACCAACCAGGGGCCGATCGGGCTGACCCTCGACCGGGAGGCGGCCCCCTGCACCGTGCAGAGCTTCCTGCACCTGGTGCGCCACCGCTTCTACGACCGGACCTCCTGCCACCGGCTCACCGCGTACCCGACGCTGAAGGTGCTCCAGTGCGGTGACCCGTCCGGCACCGGCTCCGGCGGCCCCGGCTACCGCTACGCCGACGAGCTACCCACCGACCTGCCGCCCGCGCCGACCGACCCGACCGGCGTACGCCGGCTCTACGCCCGGGGCACCCTCGCCATGGCCAACGCCGGCCCGGACACCAACGGCAGCCAGTTCTTCCTGGTCCAGTCGGACTCGGCGCTGCGCCCCAATTACACGGTGTTCGGCTCGATCGACGCCGCCGGCCTGGCCACCCTGGACCGGATCGCCGCTGGCGGCATCACCCCCACCGTCGAGGACCCCGCGCCGGTCGACGGCGCGCCCGCCCTGCCGGTGGACATCCGGCGCGCGGTCAAGCACCACCACCCGCACCACTGAACCCGAAGGCCCGGTGCTCCCCGCCGGCCGCGGCCCCGTTCCGGTACGTCCGGCCGGTCCGCGACGGCGGGGCCGGCGCGCCGGTCCGGAACATCCGCCGGCCCGCGCGCGGTGGCTTCCGGTGGTCAGGCCGGTGGCGATCCTCCGGAACTTCCGGAACGCTGTCGGGAGCGCCGCGGCCGGACGGCGAGCCGCGCGGTGGCGCTCACGGCCGGCGCGGGGGCGCCGTGCTGTCCCGGACGACCAGGTTGGTGGCGAGTTCCACCCGGGGGGAGTCGATGCCCTCGCCCTGCGCCAGCCGCAGCACGGTCCGGGCGGCCAGGCGACCCATCTCCACAAGCGGTTGCCGGACGGTGGTCAGCGGCGGTGAGGCCCAGCGGGCCTCGGGCAGGTCGTCGAAGCCCACGACGCTGACGTCGTCGGGGATCCGCAGCCCGCGGCGGCGGACGGCCTCGTAGACGCCGAAGGCCATCTGGTCGCTGGCCGCGAAGATGGCCGTCGGCGGGTCGTCGAGGTCGAGCAGCGCCGTGCCGGCGGCGAAGCCCGAGGCGTGGTAGAAGTCGCCGGGATGCACCAGGCGGTCCTCCACCGGCACCCCGGCCGCCTCCAGCCCGGCCCGGTGGCCGTCCAGGCGGGCCCGGCTGCACAGCAGGTGCGTCGGCCCGGCGACGAAGCCGATCCGCCGGTGCCCGAGCGACAGCAGGTGCTCGGTCGCGGCGAGCCCGCCGGCCCAGTTGGTGGCGCCGACGGTGGGCACGTCGGTGGCGGGCACGCCGGCCGGGTCGATGACGACCACTGGCACGTTGAGGCGGCGCAGCTGCGCGTGCAGCGGCGGGCTCAGGTGCGAGGTCACGAAGATGACGCCGTCGGTGGCGCGGGCCCGCAGGTTCTGCAACCACTGCCGAGCGGCGGTCGACTGGCGGTGGATCGCGGAGACCACCGTGCCGACGCCCGCGCCGTGCCCGACGTCCTCGACCCCCCGGATGATCTCGACAGCCCAGGGGCTGTCCAGGTCGTTGAAGACCAGGTCGACCAGGCCGACGCGGCTGACCGTGCGGCTGCCGCGGCGCTGGTAGCCGTGCTGGCGCAGCAGCTCCTCCACCCGCTCGCGGGTGCCGGGAGCCACGTCCGAGCGCCCGTTGAGCACCCGCGACACGGTCGGCACCGAGACCCCGGCCTCCCGCGCGATGGCGGTGATGGTGATCCTGCGCCCGTCGTCGCCGTCCACCCGCGTCTCCTTCACCGGTCGGAAGACCGACCGTACCCGTGACCACCGAAAAACGTCCGGAACGGCGGGGCCGCTCCAGGGGCCATCTTGCCCCACGATCGGGGGTTGACGACACGGCAGGTCGGTTCTAGCGTTCGGACGAGTTACGGAAGTATTCCGGAAACTTGTCGGACACCTTTCGGTCGTCGCGCCAGCGGCGACGTCCCCCACCACACCCCCACCACGAGAGGTCGATCATGACTGTACGTACGCGGCTCGCCCGCGTCGTCGCGCTCGGCGCCGCCCTGGCGCTGGCGCTGCCACTGACCGCCTGCGGCGACGGTGACTCGGCCGCCGGCCAGGACGAGATCCGCATCCTGGTCTACGGCGACGCCACCAACAAGGTCGAGAAGCAGCTCGTCGACACGTTCAACAAGACGTCGAAGGTCAAGGCGGTGCTGGACACGATCCCCGGCGCCGACTACCAGACCAAGCTCCAGACGATCATCAACACCAAGCAGGCGCCGGACGTCTTCTTCAACTGGGGCGGCGGCAGCATCACCCCGTTCGTCAAGGCAGACCTGTTGCTGCCGCTCGACGACATGATCGCCAAGGACCCGGGGTTGAAGGCGAACTTCCTGCCGTCGGTCTTCAACACTGCAATGGTCGACGGCAAGGCGTACGGGGTGCCGATGCGCGGCACCCAGCCGGTGCTGCTGTTCCACAACAAGAAGGTCCTCGCCGACGCCGGCATCACCCCGCCGAAGACGTGGGACGACCTGCTGGCGGCCGTGCGGACGCTCAAGGGCAAGGGGATCACGCCGATCGCCCTCGGCGGCGGCGACCAGTGGCCGACCCAGATGTGGTACCAGTACCTCTACGACCGGGTGGCCGGCCCCGAGCTGTTCGCCAAGGCGCTCGGCGGCGACAAGAGCGCCTGGGAGAGCCCGGAGAGCCGCCGCGCCCTGGAGCTGCTGCGGCAGCTGACCGACGCGGGCGCGTTCGGCACCAACTTCGACTCGGTCAAGTTCACCGACGGCGGCTCTCCGGCACTGCTGTCCAGCGGCAAGGCCGGCTTCGAGCTGATGGGCTCCTGGAACTACTCGACCCACCACGACGCCAACCCGACCTTCGCCGCCGAGGGCCTCGGCTGGAGCGCCTTCCCGAGCGTCCCGGGCGGCAAGGGTGACCCGCGCAACGTGGTCGGCAACACCAACAACTTCTACTCCGTGCTGAAGAAGACCAAGCACCCGGAGGCGGTGGCGGAGTTCCTCAAGCTCCAGTACTCCGACGAGTTCGTCCAGGCGCAGCTCGCCATCGGCAACCTGCCCACCACCACCAACACCGAGAAGTTCCTCGACGGCGCCACCAACCCGGACTACCTGAAGTACCAGTTCACCCTGGTCAAGGAGGCCCCGAACTTCCAGCTCTCCTGGGACCAGGCGTACCCGCCGGCCGCGACCACGACCATCCACCAGGCCGTGCAGCAGTACTGCAACGGCCGGCTGGACGCCGCCGGCTTCATCAAGGCGATGCAGTCCCTCCAGGCGGGCTGAGCGCGACCATGTCCACCACCACCCTCGCCGCCTCCACCGCGACGGAGCAGCGACGGGCCCGACGACGCCCGGGCGGCCCCACCCTCAGCCGCCCGGGCTTCGCCTGGGCGCTGCCCGCCACCCTGTTCTTCGGGCTCTTCGCGCTCGTCCCGCTGGTCCTCGTGGTCGTGCTCAGCTTCACCAGCTGGGCGGGCCTCGGCTCGCCGGAGTACGTCGGGCTGGACAACTGGCAGCGGCTCGCCCGCGACCCAGTGATGATCAACAGCCTGTGGCTGAGCGTCCTGCTCACCGCCCTCGGCGTGCTGGTCCAGACGCCGCTGAGCCTGCTGATCGGCGTGTGGGCGGCCGGGCCGCAGCGCAACCGGGCCGTGCTCTCCGCCATCTTCTTCCTGCCGCTGCTGCTGTCGGCGACCGCCGTGTCGGTGCTGTGGCGGGCGCTGCTCGACCCGAACTTCGGCGTGCCCGGTCAGGCCCCGTGGCTGTTCGGCGACGGCAACCTCTTCGGCAGCCGGACGGGCGCGATCGCCGTGCTGGTCTTCGTCGGCAGTTGGCAGTTCATCCCGTTCCACGCGCTGATCTACCAGGGCGCGGCCCGCGCCGTGCCGGCGGTGCTCTACCAGGCCGCCGAGGTCGACGGCGCCGGCCGGTGGGAGCAGTTCCGCCACGTCACCCTGCCGCAGCTGCGCAACGCCATGATCACCTCCGTGGTGCTCATGGTCGTCGGCGGCCTGACCACGTTCGACACCGTGCTGATCCTCACCCAGGGCGGGCCGGGGACCGACACCACCATCACCGCCTACCACATGTACGAGCAGGCGTTCCGCAGCTTCGACTTCGGCGCCGGGGCGGCCATCGCCCTGCTCCTCGTCGTCGTCGCCACCGTCATCTCGCTGATCGTGGTCCGGGTCTCCGGCTACGACAAGATGCGCTCCACGATGGAGGGCCTGTGAAGCGGCACCGCCCCAACTGGCTGGCCGGCATCGCCGCCCTGGCCTGGCTCCTCGTGGTCGGCCTGCCGATCTACGTCATGCTCGCGACCACCGTGCAGACCCGCGAGGGCTACGGCCGCAACGGCCCGCTCGTCCCGCCCGACACCTTCACCCTCGACAACTACACCGGCGCCTTCGACGAGGGCTTCGGCCGCTACCTGTTCAACACCCTCGTGGTGACGGTGAGCGTGGTGGCCATCGTGCTGCTGCTCGTGCCGCCGTTGGCGTACGCCATCGTGCGCAGCCGCAGCCGGCTCACCTCCGGTGTGTTCCGGCTGTTCCTGCTGGGCCTGGCGATCCCGGCGCAGGCGGTCATCGTGCCGATCTTCTACCTGATCAGCAAGGCGGGGCTCTACGACAACCTCGTCGGCGTCATCCTGCCCACCGCCGCGTTCTCGCTGCCGGTGTGCGCGCTGATCCTCAGCGGCGTCATGCGGGACATCACCCCCGACCTGTACGAGGCGATGGCCATCGACGGCGCCAGCCCGGCGCGGGTCTTCGCCCAGCTGGTGCTGCCGCTGTCGCGCGGCGGGATCGCCACGATCGCGGTCTTCTCCGCCCTCCAGGCGTGGAACGGCTTCCTGTTCCCGCTGATCCTCACCCAGTCCGACTCCACCAAGGTGATCACCCTCGGCCTCTACAACTTCCAGACGCAGTACGGGATCAACATACCCGGCCTGCTCGCCGCGGTCGTGCTGTCGATGGTGCCCGTCCTGCTCGTCTATCTGTTCGCCCGGCGGGCCCTGGTGCAGGGGCTGATGGGCGTCGGAGGAAAGTGACCGACAACGTGACCCTCGACATCGCCCCCGGCACCGCGATCTGGACCGACCCGACCCTCGACCTCGCGACCCGGGTGGACGCCCTGGTCGCCGCGATGACCCTGCCGGAGAAGGTGGCCCAGCTCTACGGCGTCTGGGTCGGCGCCGCCGCCGACGGGGGAGAGGTCGCGCCGTACCAGCACGACATGGAGGAACCGGTCGACCTGGACGACCTGCTGGACGTCGGCCTCGGCCAGCTCACCCGGCCGTTCGGGACCGCGCCCGTCGATCCCGCGCTCGGCGCACTGTCGCTGCTGCGGACCCAGCAGCGCGTCGCCGCCGCCAACCGGTTCGGCATCCCGGCGATGGCGCACGAGGAGTGCCTGGCCGGCTTCGCCGCCTGGGGTGCCACCGCGTACCCCGTGCCGCTGTCCTGGGGCGCCACCTTCGATCCGGAGCTGATCGGGCGGATGGCCGCGGCCATCGGTGCCGACCTGCGCCGCGTCGGGGTGCACCAGGGGCTGGCCCCGGTGCTCGACGTGGTGCGCGACGCGCGCTGGGGGCGGGTGGAGGAGACGATCGGCGAGGACCCCTACCTGGTGGGCACCGTCGCCACCGCGTACGTGCGGGGCCTGGAGTCCGCCGGCGTGGTGGCGACGCTGAAGCACTTCGCCGGCTACTCCGCCTCCCGGGGCGGGCGCAACCTGGCGCCGGTGGCGATGGGCCCCCGCGAGCGCGCGGACGTGATCATCCCGCCGTTCGAGATGGCGGTACGCGAGGGCGGCGCGCGGTCGGTGATGCACGCCTACACCGACACCGACGGGATGCCCTCGGCGGCCGACGAGGAGCTGCTGACCGGCCTGCTCCGCGACGCCTGGGGTTTCCCGGGCACCGTCGTGGCCGACTACTTCGGCATCGCCTTCCTGCACACCCTGCACGGCGTGGCCGGCAGCTGGGCCGAGGCGGCGGCCGAGGCCCTGGCAGCGGGCGTGGACGTCGAGCTGCCGACGGTGAAGACGTTCGGCGCGCCGCTGCGCGAGGCGCTCGCGGCCGGCGCGGTGTCGGAGGCACTGATCGACCGGGCGGTGCGCCGGGTGCTGACGCAGAAGGCGCAGCTCGGTCTCCTCGACGCCGACTGGAGCCCGGTGCCGGCCGCGCTGGCGGGCGCCGACCTGTCCGACCCGGAGGCGCTGCGCGGCACCGTCGACCTGGACCCGCCCGCCAACCGGGCGCTGGCCCGCGAGGTGGCCGAGCGCTCCGTGGTGCTGCTGGCCAACGACGGCACCCTGCCGCTGGACCGGCCGGCCCGCATCGCGCTGGTCGGGCCGCAGGCGGAGAGCCCCACGGCGGTGCTGGGCTGCTACTCGTTCCCCGCCCACGTCGGCTCCCGGCATCCCGAGGTGCCCGTCGGCATCGCGCTGCCCACCCTGGCGGCGGCGCTGCGCGCCGAGTTCCCCGGCAGCGTCGTGGTCACCGTGGCCGGCGTCTCCGTCGACGGCGACGACACCTCCGGGGTGCCGGCGGCCGTCGCGGCGGCGCGGGACGCGGACGTGGTCGTCGCCGCGCTCGGCGACCGGGCGGGACTGTTCGGGCGGGGCACCAGCGGCGAGGGCTGCGACGCCGAGTCGCTGGCCCTGCCCGGGGCGCAGCAGCACCTGCTCGACGCGCTGCTGGACACGGGTACGCCCGTGGTGGTGACGCTGCTCGCCGGGCGGCCCTACGCGCTGGGCCGGGCGGTGACCGACGCGGCGGCGATCGTGCAGTCGTTCTTCCCCGGCGAGGAGGGCACCCCGGCCATCGCCGGCGTGCTCAGCGGCCGGGTCGCACCGCAGGGGCGGCTGCCGGTCAGCGTGCCCCGGGGGCCGGGCGCGCAGCCGACCACCTACCTGTCGGCCCGGCTGGGCCAGGCCAGCGACGTCTCCAACGTCGACCCGACGCCGGCGTTCGGCTTCGGGCACGGACTGGGCTACACCACGTTCGACTGGTCGGGCCTGGTCGTCGACGAGCCGCTCGCGCCGACCGACGGTGAGCTGCGGCTGCACTTCACGGTGCGCAACACCGGCTCCCGGTGGGGCAGCGAGGTGGTGCAGGTGTACGCCCACGACCCGGTGGCCTCGGTGGTCCAGCCCGTGCAGCGCCTCGTCGGCTACCTGCGGGTGCCGCTGGAGGCGGGCGTGGCCTGCCGGATCGACCTGGCGGTGCCGGCCGACCTGTTCGCCTTCACGGGGCGCGACGGGCGGCGCGTCGTGGAGCCGGGGGAGCTGGAGCTGCGGCTGGCGGCGTCCAGCACGGACCACCGGCTCGTGGCGGCGGTCGCGCTGCGTGGTCCGGCCCGGCACGTCGACCACACCCGGCGGCTGCACCCCCGGTTCGCCGTCACGCCGTCGGCCGGCTGAGCGGTGGCCCTCACCGACCTGCCCGAGGAGCAGCTGCGGGCGTACCGCGGCGGGGTGCGGGAGCCGGCGGACTTCGACCGGTTCTGGGCGGACACGCTCGCCGAGTCGCGGGAGTGCGGCTGGCCGGTGCGCGCCGAGCCGGTGCCCACCGGGCTGGCCACGATCGACGTGCTCGACGTGACCTTTCCCGGCTTCGCCGGGCAGCCGGTGCGGGCCTGGCTGCGGCTGCCGCGCGGCGCCGGGTCGCCCCTGCCCACCGTCGTGCAGTACGCCGGCTACGGCGGCGGCCGGGGCCACCCGCTGGAGAACCTGCTGTGGGCCTCGGCCGGGTTCGCGCACCTGCAGATGGACACCCGGGGGCAGGGGGCGGGCTGGGCCCGGGGGGACACCCCGGATCCGGCCGCCGCCGGCCCCGAGGCGCCCGGGGTCGCCACCCGTGGCGTGACGGACCCCCGCACGTACTACTACCGGCGGTTCCTCACCGACGCGGTGCGGGCGGTGGACGCCGCCCGGACCCTGCCGGCGGTCGATCCGGCGCGGGTCGCGGTCCTCGGGCACAGCCAGGGCGGCGGGGCGGCGCTCGCCGTCGCCGCGTTGACGCCCGACCTGCGGGCCGTCGTGGCCGGCGTGCCCTTCCTGTGTGACATCCCGCGCGCGATCGTGCTCACCGACGCGCAGCCGTACCGGGAGATCCGCGACTATCTGGCCGTCCACCGGCACGCCGAGGAGCGGGTGCTGGACACCCTGGCCTACGTCGACGGGGTGAACTTCGCCCGCCGGTGCCACCTGCCGGCCCGCTTCTCCGTCGCGCTGATGGACGAGATCGTGCCGCCGTCGACGGTCTTCGCCGCCGTCAACGCCTGCCGGGGGCCGACGGAGCTGTCGGTCTGGCGCTACAACGGTCACGAGGCCGGCGGGATCGACGACGACGAGGCGGCGATGCGCTTCCTGCGCGTACACCTCTCGCCGGACCGGGCGCCCGACGGCCCGTAGCCTGATAGACAGGGGTGTGGCCAGGCCAGCGCGGATCCGCCGGCGAACCGCGACCGTTTGTGGGCGGGCCGTCGCGGCCGTCGTGATCGTGGCGCTGGCGCCGGGCTGCACCCGGCCCGCGCCGTCGCCGGCACCGTCCGCCCCGCAGACGTCGGCGGCCACGCCGCGCGGGCCGGGCCTCGTCGTCCTCACCGACGTCGACCCGCGCATCCGCACCGACATCCGGTACGCGGGCGCGCACAACTTCGTCGGACGCCCGGTCGCCGGTTACGCCGAGCCGCTCTGCCTGTTCACCCGCCGGGCCGCCGAGGCGCTGCGCCGGGTGCAGGACGCCGCCCTCGCCCGGGCCCGCAGCCTGAAGGTGTACGACTGCTACCGCCCGCAGCGGGCCGCCGACGACTTCGTCGAGTGGGCCGGGCAGCCCGGGGAGCAGCGGATGAAGGCCGAGTTCTATCCCCGGGTGGCCAAGTCCGAGCTGTTCGACGAGGGCTACATCGGCGCCCCCACCGCCCACAGCCGGGGCAGCACGCTCGACCTGACCCTGGTCGACGTGCCGACCCCGACCCAGCCCTCGTACGTCCCGGGCCAGCCCCTGGTCTCCTGTACCGCCCCCGAGGGGCAGCGGTTCGCGGACGACGGCGTCGACATGGGCACTGGCTTCGACTGCTTCGACCCGCTCGCGCACACCGACTCGCCGCAGGTCACCGGCGTGGCCCGGGACAACCGGCGGCTGCTGCGGCAGCTCATGACCGACGGGGGCTTCGTCAACTACGACCGCGAGTGGTGGCACTACCGCTACCGCGACGAACCCTGGCCGGACACCTACTTCGACGTGCCGGTGGCCCGCTCCTCGGCCGGGCCGGCGGGGTCCTAGCTAGGGCTGTGTCGAAGTCGATCACAGCATTCCTTGATGGGGCCAGGCGCAGGATTGGCTCAGACTATGACCGCTGCGCCGGCTGGACTACCCTGCCGCTGTCACGGACCAGCGGCGGGCCAGCGCCGTTGCTGCAAGGAAGGCGGTGAGGATGATCGCCGCTTCGGCCGCGATCGCCAGTGGGGTGAGCGGGTAGTTGAGCGACCAGGCGAATGCGGCCGCCGCGGCGATCGCGGCTGCGATAGCGGGTGGTAGCAGCAGTGTCATTCGCGCCGCAGTGTGTCGGATGTGGGGTGCGTCTCGTAGGGCGATGCGTACGGCGAGGACGGCGCCGGCGACGACAACCGCTGCGACGCCGCCGTAGAAGACACCAGCGGCAAGCCACACCGGCACGCGCATGCTTCGCGGCAGGTCGAATGCCGCCACGAATGCCTGGTGCAGGCTAATGACCACGATGTAGCCCACGACGAGGGAGAGGGTCTGCTGCACCGGCAGGTGACAGGTGTAGTCACGCGGCCTGACTGGCCGGTGCGTGTATGATGGTCTCGAATTCGACAGGGGTCAACCGGGACAGCGATCGCTGGCGTCGGCGGCGGTGGTAGGTCCGTTCGATCCAGGTCACGATCGCGATCCGGAGTTGCTGGCGGGTGGTCCATGATCGCCGGTTCAGGACGTTGTTCTGCAGGAGTCCGAAGAAGGATTCCATGGCGGCGTTGTCGCCGGCGGCGCCGACTCGGCCCATCGATCCGGTCATGTGGTGGCGGTTGATGGCTCGGACGAACTTCCTGGACCTGAATTGGGCGGATTCAACTGGTCGTCGCAACACCTTGTCGGAGAGGTGGAGCGATGGGTATTGGGCCAAGGCAGAAGCAGGTTCGGGAGTATCGGGGACAGCTCCCTTCGCCGGGACGGCCGACGGTGGCGTGGCGTGAGGACCGGGTCAAGTTCTGGGCTGCGATCCGATCTGGTGTGATGACCGAGGACGCGGCCGCGGCGGCGGGCGTGTCCTCGCCGGTCGGGTTCCGGTGGTTCCGGCACGCTGGCGGCGTGAATCCTGCGTTGCCGCCGACAGTGTCGGGCCGCTATCTCTCGTTCAGCGAACGAGAGGACATCGCTCTGGCGCGGGCGCAGGGCATGGGCGTTCGTGCGATCGCCCGCCGGCTCGGCCGGGACCCGTCGACCATCTCGCGGGAGTTGCGGCGCAACGCCTCGACCAGGACCTACCGGTTGGACTACAAGGCCTCGACCGCGCAGTGGCATGCCGAACGCCGAGCCCGCCGGCCGAAAACCGCGAAACTGCTGGCCAATGAGCGGCTCCGCGAGTATGTCCAGCAACGGCTTGCCGGTGCGATCCGAACAGCGGACGGCCGGCCGGTTGCTGGACCCCAGGGCCCGCAGTGGAAGGGCCGCAACAAGCCCCACCGGGCCGATCGGGCATGGACGACCGGGTGGAGCCCGGAGCAGATCTCTCGCAGGCTCAGGGCCGAGTTCCCGGAGGATGAGTCCATGCGCATCAGCCACGAGGCGATCTACCAGGCGCTCTATGTCCAGAGCCGCGGCGCCCTCAAGCGCGAACTCGTCGCCTGCTTGCGGACCGGCCGGGCGCTTCGCGTTCCCCGAGCCCGCGCGAAGCAACGCGCGTGGGCACACGTCACCAACGGGACGCTGATCAGTGAACGGCCCGCCGAAGTTGCCGACCGTGCCGTCCCCGGGCACTGGGAAGGGGATCTGATCATCGGGTTGCAGCGCTCCGCGATCGGGACACTGGTCGAACGAACCACGAGGTTCACGATGCTGATCCACCTGCCTCGTGAAGCCGGCTGGGGCGTGATTCCGCGGACGAAGAACGGCCCCGCCCTCGCCGGCTATGGAGCGATCACGATGAGCAAAGCCCTCGCCGAGACGATCACCCAACTGCCCGAGCAACTGCGCAGGTCGCTGACGTGGGACCGCGGCAAGGAGTTGTCGGCGCACGCACGCTTCACGGTCGAAACCGGCGTCCCGGTGTTCTTTGCCGACCCGCACAGCCCCTGGCAACGCGGCACCAACGAGAACACCAACGGGCTGCTGCGGCAGTACTTCCCGAAAGGCACCGACCTGTCCAGGTGGAGCGCCGACGAGATCAACGCTGTCGCCCATGCGCTCAACAGCCGACCCCGCAAAACCCTCGGCTGGATGACCCCAGCCGAAGCCCTCGACGAACATCTACGATCGCTCCAACAAACCGGTGTTGCGAGGACCGGTTGATTCCGCCTTGGGATCCGCGGTCGGTGTGCAGGATGCAGCCGGCCAGGCCGGCGCGTCTGGCGGCGGCGTTGTCCAGTGCGGCGACGGCCAGGCGGGACTTCA
>NZ_JBEZEV010000074.1:0-36027 GCF_040649055.1 Micromonospora sp. NPDC049060 | reverse complement strand
GGCGGCCAGCTCCGACCAGGCCAGCGCGCCCTCGAACGCGCCCGCCGGCCGGTCGGCGGCCGCTCGTCGGTGGTGCTGCGTCCGGTCAGGCGTCGATCGTGGCCAGGTGCTGCTTGACCTGGACGATCGAGGGGTTGGTCAGGGCGCTGCCGTCGGCGAAACGCAGCGTCGGGACGGTCTGGTTGCCGCCGTTGACGCTCATCACGAACTCTGCGGCCTTCGCGTCCTGCTCGATGTCGACCACCTCGTAGCCGATGCCCTCCCGGTCGAGCTGCGACTTCAGCCGGTGGCAGTAGCCGCACCAGGGGGTCGAGTACATCGTCAGCATGGTCAGATCCTCCAACGGTCCGCGTGGCGGCTTGCCGATCAAGCCCAGGCTAATCGCTGCAACGTCTGGCGGAGCTGAGACAATTCCTCGCTGTGGTGGTTCACTCAGCATCCGAACGCGTGCTCGCCGGGCTCGACCCCGAGCAGCGCTCGGCGGTGACCGCCCCCGCCGGCCCGGTCTGCATCCTGGCCGGCGCCGGCACGGGCAAGACCCGCGCGGTCACCTCCCGGATCGCCCACCGGGCGCTCTCCGGGGAGATCTCCGCCCGGCACGTGCTCGCGGTGACCTTCACGGCCCGCGCCGCCGCCGAGATGCGCGCCCGGCTCACCGCGCTCGGGGTGGGCGGCGTGCAGGCCCGCACCTTCCACGCGGCGGCGCTGCGCCAGGTGCGCTACTTCGCGCCCCGGCTGCTCCAGGGGCGGGCCATGCCCGAGCTGCTGGACAGCAAGGTCCGGCTGGTCACCCTCGCCGCGGCCAAGGCCGGCCTGCGTACCGACCGGGCGGCCGCCCGGGACCTCGCCGGCGAGATCGAGTGGGCGAAGTCGTCGCTGGTGGAACCGGGGGAGTACGTCGTCGCGGCGGCGAAGGCGATGCGGGACACCCCGCACGAGCCGGCCCGCGTCGCCGAGGTCTTCGCGGCGTACGAGCGGCTCAAGCGGTCCAATGGGGTGATCGACTTCGAGGACATGCTGCGCGCCGCGGTCTGGGGCATCGAGGAGCACCGGGACGTCGCCGAGCAGGTCCGCGCCCAGTACCGGCACTTCGTCGTCGACGAGTACCAGGACGTCAACCCCCTCCAGCAGCGGCTGCTCCAGGCGTGGCTGGGCGGGCGGGACGACGTGACCGTGGTCGGCGACGCCAGCCAGACGATCTACTCGTTCACCGGGGCCACCTCGTCGTACCTGGTCGACTTCCCGCGCCGGTACCGGGGCGCGACGGTGGTCCGCCTGGTCCGCGACTACCGCTCCACCCCGCAGGTCGTCGGGCTGGCCAACGCGGTGATCTCCCAGGCGCGGGGCGCCGAGGCCCGGCTGCGCCTGGAGCTGGTCGGCCAGCGCCCGCCCGGCCCCGAACCGGAGCTGCGGATCTTCACCGACGAGCCGGCCGAGGCCAACGCGGTGGCCGCCCGCTGCCGCGCCCTGGTCGACGCCGGCACCCCGGCGAAGGAGATCGCCGTGCTGTTCCGGACCAACGCGCAGTCCGAGGCGTACGAGAAGGCGCTGACCGAGGCGCAGGTGCCGTACGTGGTGCAGGGGGCCGAGCGGTTCTTCGAGCGCACCGAGGTGCGGCAGGCGATGGTCGCCCTGCGGGCCGCCACCCGGTCGATCCCCGGGGAGACCCCGCTGCCCGCCGCCGTGGTGGAGGCGCTCACCGCGGTCGGCTGGGCCCCCGACGCCGCCCCGGCCGGTGGCGCCGCCCGCGAGCGGTGGGAGGCGCTCGCCGCGCTGGTGCAACTCGCCGAGGAGTACGCGGCCACCCCGGAGGTGGTGCCGATCGGGCCCGCCGCGTCGGTCGAGCGCCAGGTCACCCTGGCCGACTTCAACGACGAGCTGGCCCGCCGGGCCGCCGCACAGCACGTGCCGACGGTCGACGGGGTGACCCTGGCCTCGCTGCACTCCGCCAAGGGCCTGGAGTGGGACGCGGTCTTCCTGGTCGGCCTCTCCGAGGGCACCCTGCCCACCACGTACGCCAAGACCGTCGAACAGGTCGAGGAGGAGCGCCGGCTGCTCTACGTCGGCGTCACCCGGGCGAGGGAGTGGCTCTGGCTGTCGTACGCCTCGGCCCGCTCCCCGGGCGGGCGGGCCCGGCGGCCCTCGCGGTTCCTGCCGCAGCTCGACCGCTCCGGCGGGGCGGAGCGGGCCGGGGCCGCTCCCGCGACGCGCCGGCCGGAGCGCCGCCGGACCCAGATCGTCTCCTGCCGGATCTGCGGCGCCACCCTGCTCGCCGGGCCGGACCGCAAGCTCGGCCGCTGCCCCACCTGCCCCTCGGACATCGACGAGGAGCTGCACGAACGGCTGCACGAGTGGCGCCAGCGGGTGGCCGGCGGGCAGCGGGTACCGGCCTATGTGGTCTTCACCGACGCCACTCTGGTCGCGCTCGCGGAACGGCGCCCCGGCCGGGCGGAGGAACTGATCGCCATCGCCGGCATCGGGCCCCGGAAACTCGGCCTCTACGGGGAGGCGGTGCTGGCGCTGGTGGCGGGCGCGGCGGTCGACGACGTCTGCCCGGAGAAAACTTTCGAAATCTCGCCGTAAATTCGTTTGCCCTCGCCCCGTGGCGAGGAATAGCCTCATGACACACCTCGCGAGCGGCGCCATTCGGGCTGCTCACGAGGGGTAGAGACCGTATCGGCACGAGTGAACGTCAGAGGAGGTGGTCCCGATGGAGATCGTCTACATCAACGAGCGTCCGGCGGCGCTGCCCGCTGTCGTCGCTCCGCTGTCGGCTGTCCGGGTGGCCCTCGCCGCTGCGCGACCGTCGGTTTCCCAGGTGCACCGTGTCGAGGCTCAGGCCGAGCTGATTCTCGCCACCGCGCCAAACGGAAACCAGGGGACCAGTGGCTTCACGGGCAAGGGCGTCGATGCTGTCAAGCGTCACATGGACGTCCGCGGAGTTCCACCTCGAGGTAGACCGGTCTGATCTTCAGACACCGGCTCACCTCGAGGCCGCGGAACCCGCTACCGGGATCCGCGGCCTCAGTTTTTTGCCCGCCAAGTACGTCGGAAATGCGATCCACGAGATCGAAGTGAGAGAGAGGTGACCGGGCGATGAGTCTGGCGTTGGCCCCACTCGACGTGAGCGTCGAGGTGGAGGCGAACCTGCCCTGCCGGAAGTTCGACCCCGACCTGTGGTTCTCCGACTCGCCCGCCGAGCTCGAGCTGGCCAAGTCGCTCTGCGGGGACTGCCCGCTGCGCGTCGAGTGCCTGGCCGGGGCGGTGGAGCGGGCCGAGCCCTGGGGCGTCTGGGGCGGCGAGATCTTCGAGCGTGGCGCGGTCGTCCCGCGCAAGCGGCCCCGTGGCCGTCCGCGCAAGGAGGACCTGGCCCGCGACGCGGCGCTCCGGGTCGAGGCCGAGGCACGACTGGCGGCCAGTGGGCTGTCCGAGTCGCGCACCACGGTCCGGCTGGCGGCCTGACATGCACCCGATCCAACCCACCCACGCCGGTGTCACACCGGCGACGAGAGAGCTGACCACGATGCTGAACGTTCTTGACGGAGTCGCCGAGATGCAACTACTTCACGAAGCGTTGTCCCGGGCTCGAATGCGCCGGCCTCAGGCCGGTCGTACCACCACGAGCACTGAGGCAACCCTTTCCGCCCGTACCGTCGCCATGAACAGCCGCAACCGAGCGGCGCGCGACCTGGGCGTTCTCTAGTACCCCACCGATAGCCGAGGGGCGGTGGCCGGATTCCGGCCACCGCCCCTCGTCGCGTTCCGCGCCCCGTGCCGCCTGTCGCGCCGCGTGCCGTGGCGTCTGTTTTGCGCCGCGCGGCGCGTCCGGTCGCGCGGCCGTCGCTCAGCCGCCCGCCGAGGGGCGCCCGGCCGACGGGGCGAAGCCGGGCAGCCAGCGCTCCAGGATGCCCCGGTAGGGCGCCTTCGCCTCCAGCTGGCAGAGCACGCCGATCGAGCCGAGCGTCACCCGGTGGATGAGCAGGTACGACGGCGGCAGGTTGAGCTGCCGGCTCAACTGGTACGCGGGGGAGCGGGGGCTGGCCAGCCGGGTCGCCTCAGTGCGCAGCCAGGCCCGGGTGAACCGGAACTCGTCGGCGGCGATGGGCTCCAGCATCGGACGGAGGAAGTCGAGCACCGCCTCGGCGTCGATCTCCTCGGTGGAACCGATGAAGCCCTCCGAGCGCAGGCCCGCCACCACCTCGTCGGCGTCGCCCTGCAGCGCCAGCGCGGCGATGCGGCCGATCGGCTCGGGCGTGCCCTCCGGCATCCGGGCCACCGCGCCGAAGTCGATCACGCCGAGCCGGCCGTCCGCCAGCAGCCGGAAGTTGCCCGGGTGCGGATCGGCGTGCAACAGCCCGGCCCGCTGCGGCGCGGACAGGTGCAGGATGGCCATCAGCCGGCCGGCCTCGTCGCGCTGCTCCTCCGTGCCCTCGCGGATGATCTCCGCCAGCGGGGTGCCCTCGACCCACTCGGTGACCAGGACCCGGGGCGACGCCGAGACCACCGCCGGGATGTGGATCTCCGGGTCGTCCGCGTACGCGGCGGCGAAGGCGCGCTGCGACTCGGCCTCCAGCTCGTAGTCGAGTTCCTCGGTGATCCGTTCCCGCAGCTCCGCCAGGAGCGGCTTGACGTCCAGCCCGGGCTGGATCGCCCGGAACATCCCGCCGAGGCGGGAGAGCTGCTTGAGGTCGGCGAGCAGGGCGTCGCCGGCGCCCGGATACTGGATCTTGACAGCCACGTCGCGGGTCTGCGGCGCGCCGGACGGCCCGTAGCCCGGCTCCCGCCACACCGCCCGGTGCACCTGGCCGATGCTGGCCGCGGCGGCGGGGGTGTCGTCGAACTCCACGAACCGGTCCCGCCAGTCCGGGCCGAGCTGCTCGGCGAGCACCTTGTGCACGCTGGCCGCCGGCAGTGGCGGCGCCGCCTCCTGGAGCTTGGTCAGCGCCTGCCGGTAGGGGGCGGCGATCTCCTCGGGCAAGGCGGCCTCGAAGACCGACAGCGCCTGCCCGAACTTCATCGCACCGCCCTTGAGCTGCCCCAGCACGCTGAAGAGCTGCTCGGCGGTGCGTTGCTGGATCTCCGCGGAGATCACGTCGGAGGCGAGCCCCGTGACGCGCTTACCCATGCCGAGGACGGTCCGACCGGCGAAGCCGAGCGGCAGAGCGGCGAGCTTGGCGGTCCGGGACACGGCCCGGCGCGGGATGTCGGTCACCCGGCCATTGTTACCGACTCCGGGGGCCCGCGGCTGCTCTGCCGCCGGGCTGGGTGCCCGTCCCCGCCTCCGGGGGCGTCACCGGCGCCGTCGCGAACATCCGCAGGAGGGGTGCGGCGGCCACATCCGGCGGCGGAACCGCCCCGCCCCGGTGATCTCCACCGCGCAGCCCAGGGTCTCCGGGGTGCCCCCGTCGAGCTGCGCCAGCGCCTCGGCCGCCGCGTACGCCCCGGCCGCCAGGAGGGTCGCGGTGGCACACGCCTGCTCGCCCGCGCCCGTGGCGAGCTGGGCGGCCAGCGCCGGCCAGTCCGGGTCCCGGTCCGCCCGGTGCAGGTCGAGGCAGTTCAGGCAGGGACCGGCGGGCGGGCGGACGAGCGGGCCGACCACGGGCACGCCCTCCCGGAGACCGAGCAGCAGGTGCGGCTGGCGGCGCTGGGCGTGACCGGCGGCGAGCAGGGCGGCCGGTCGGTCCGTACCGAGCTGGACGACCAGGTCGACCCGGCCCCGCCGGAGCGGGCCCGTGCCCGTGCCGGGGGCGGCCCGCTCGACGGCGTCGCGTACCGCCCGGGCGAGCGGACGGCCGAGCGCGGCGGCCGGGATGCCCGTGCCGACCAGGTCCGCCGGCCGCACCGGGCCGGCCAGGTCCGGGTGCACGTGCCCCACCCCCGCCTGGGCCAGCGCCAGGGCGACCGGGGCGCCGAGGCGGCCGGTGCCGCTGACCACCACCCGGGCGGCCAGCCGCCGGCGGAGCACCTGGGCGGGCGTGCCGGGCAGCCGCGCCGAGGCCAGGGCGAGCGCCTCCGCCTCGGCGGTGAGCCGGGCCCGGGGCAAGCCGGCCAGGTCCTTCGGCAGCAGGGTGTGCGCGGGTACGACCAGGCCCGCGGCCCGCAGCGCGTCGAGCAGGGCGCGGGCCTCGTCGGGGGCCACCTCGGCGGCTACGGCGTGCGCCAGGACCAGCCGTTCGCTACGGGTGCCGTCGAGCAGGTCGAGCAGGCGGGCGGCCCGGGGGTCGGCGATCTCCAGCAGCACGGCGCGGCCCGGCTCGACGCCGAGTTGGAGGGTGTGACGGTCCCGCCAGAGTCTGGTGAGGCCCGGCAGCAGGACGGGACGGGGCAGCGTGGCTCGGCGCATGACACCGATCGTGACCGTGTCCGTGCTCACCGTCGATCGTTGTCCACAGGTGCGCGGTGCCCTGTCCAGGGCTGTCCACAGGAAATCCCGGGATATCCACAACCCGCCGGTAACCATGTCGGCGAGCCGACAGTGCGCGACCGGGTACGCCGGCGGACGAGGTGCGGTCATGCCGGAGGGGGCGGCCGACGGCCGCCCCCTCCGGTGCATCCGTACGGGTCAGACCTTCGCCTTGCCCAGGATGCGGTTCACTGTTGTGCCGCAGACCGGACACTTGCCCTTGGCCATGTTCATCCCGGTCTTCGAGACCTCGACGCGGCCCTCGAAGTCCCGCTTCTCCTTGCACTTGACGCAGTAACCGTTGTAGGTCTGGGCCTGGTCGGCCACGGTGCCCTCCTCGTCTCGTCCGCCGGCCGATGCCGTCCCGGCGGGGGTTCCCGGCGGCGGGCCATTCGGGCACCGGCGCTGGGTCGTTCTCCCACGGCCACGCTCGTGACCGCTGGTCCGCGGACCCTACCCAGGTGTGGGCGGTTCCATGTCAGCTGTGCTTCGTCACTGTGAGCAAGTCGACGTCGAGAGTGTGCATGGCGAATTACGTCGGATAAGTCAGTTTGGCGGGGACACGCCGACCGAACCCGGCCAGATGCCCCGTGCGGGGCACCCCGAGCTGCGCCCGCCACGGAGATCACCTAACGTGGGGGTGCGCCCCGCAAGCACGCGGCGGAGGCCAGCGGCGCCACGCCTCCGCACCCGCGGACGGCCGCCACGAAGGGTGACGGCGACGATTCGTCGTGGCCCGGCAAAAGATTTTTTGGGACTCCTGCCGACCAATCACCATTTTCCGGGCGGGTGTCGGGGTGTTGACCCTTGCGGACCCCTGGTCAGTACGCATTAGCTTTCCTTCGTGACAGGAATCCGAGGCTGCGCGGCCCGCTGATGGCAGGGGCGCGGAAGCCGGTCGTCGAAGTGCGGCGCAGCCAGCGTCGGCGACGCACGGTGTCCGCGTACCGCGACGGTGAACGGGTCGTCGTCCTCATTCCGGACCAGTTCTCCCGGGCCGAGGAGAGCGAGTGGGTCGACCGGATGCTCGCCCGGCTCGCCGCCCGGGAGGGGCGCCTCGCCCGGTCCGACGCCGAGCTGCTCGCCCGGGCCACCCGCCTGATCAAGCTCTACCTCGCCGAACACGGCGCGCAGGCCGTGCCGACGAGCGTCCGCTGGGTCACCAACCAGAACGGCCGGTGGGGTTCCTGCACCCCGGACGACGGCACGATCCGCATCTCGCACCGCGTCCAGGGGCTGCCCGACTGGGTGATCGACTACGTGCTCCTGCACGAGCTCGCGCACCTCATCGTGCCCAGCCACAACGCGCGGTTCTGGGCGCTCGTCGCGCGCTACCCGAAGTCCGAGCGGGCGCGCGGCTACCTGGAGGGCGTCGCGGCGGCCTCGGGCACCCCGCTGACCGACTGACACCCTCAGCGCCGCCGCCGGCCAACTGCCGTCCCGACCTCCGCCAACACCTGCTGTCCGCGCCGGTTTCGTCCGCGCTGTCCGCACCGGTTTCGTGCGCGCTGTCCGCGCTGTCCGCGCTGCTCGCGCTGTCCGCGCTGCTCGCGCTGTCCGCGCTGCTCGCGCTGTCCGCGCTGCTCGCGCTGTCCGCGCTGCTCGCGCTGCCGCGCCGGCTTCGGGGCGGACGGAGCCGGCAAGATCTTGGTACGCGACGGCCCCTCCAGGGGCACGTTCCTGCCAAGATCTCGACGCCGCCTCCGCGCGCCCGTCGGTCGTGGCTCCTGGCGCATCCGGTTAGGGTCGTGGGGTGGCCCGACGTGTGGTGGTGGCGTTGCTCGGACCGGTGACCTGGGCACCGCCCGGCACCGACCCGGTGGACTGGCGGGCCGCGCTCGCCGAGGACGTGGTCGACCTGCTCGCCACGCTCAACGAGGTGGAGACGGCCGTTGCCGTCACCCCGGCCGACCGGGAGCTGGCCGACGCGGTGGTCTGGCCGGACACGGCCGTGTACGAGGTCCCCGAGGCGACCCCGAACGCCATCTTCGCCGCTCTCGCCGACACCGGCTACGACCAGGTGGCCGTGATCGCCGGCGACGCG
This sequence comes from Micromonospora sp. NPDC049060, assembly GCF_040649055.1. Classification (NCBI taxonomy): domain Bacteria; kingdom Bacillati; phylum Actinomycetota; class Actinomycetes; order Micromonosporales; family Micromonosporaceae; genus Micromonospora; species Micromonospora sp. NPDC049060. Next base: position 27,580 of record NZ_JBEZEV010000074.1, on the reverse strand, counting down.
CCCGACGTGCCGGGCCTGACCATCGGCAAGCTGCTGCGCCCACTCACCACCCGGCCGGTCGCGGTCGCCCCGGTCGAGGGCGGTGGGCCGGGGCTGCTCGGCGTGGCCACCCGGCTGCCCGTACCGGCGTGGCTGCCGGCGCTGGACCTGGACACCGCGCGGCCCGCGGCCGTGCGCGCGGCGGCGCCGCGACCCGGCGACCTGGCGGTGACCCCGGCCTGGCGGCGCCTGCGTGGGCCGGGCGATCTGGCGTTCCTCGACCCGGCCGTGGAGGGCTGGGAGACCACCCGCGCCCTGCTCTCCGGCACCGCGCAGCCCCGCTGAGCCGACCGCGGGCCGGAAGCGACCCGCACTGACCCCCTCCGGACCACGGCCGGGCCCCCGGACCTTGCGACGTAGTCCGGCCCTGCGATGCAGTCCGGCCCTGCGATGCAGTCCGGCCCTGCGATGCAGTCCGGCCCTGCGATGCAGTCCGGCCCTGCGATGCAGTCCGACCCCGCGACGCAGTCCGACCCCGCGACGGCGGCCGCCCGACCGTCCGGCGCGACCCGACCGTGCGACGTGGGCCGCCCGACCCCGCGACGTGGCCCAACCTTGCGACGTGGCCCGACCTTGCGACGTGGCCCGACCGCGCGACGTGGCCCGACCGCGCGACGTGGCCTGCGCAACCCCGCGACGTGGCCCGATCGTGCGGCGAGGGCCGCCCGAACCCCGGTGGGGCGGGCGGCCCTCGTCGTCGACGCGATCAGGGGCGGCTGGCGTCGCCGCCCTCGGGGTCGTCGTCCGGGCGCCGCTGCTCCGGCTCGCCCGGGGCCTTCTCCTCCGGGCCGCCCGGCGCGCTGAAGTCGAAGCTCTCCAACTCACCGAGGTCCCACTCGGACATCGCGAAGGCCACCGGGTCGGCGAAGTCGTCGTCGGAGGGGAGCAGGTCGGGGTGGCCCCACAGGGCGTCCCGGCCGGCGATGCCCCGGTGCTCGGTCAGAGCCGCCCAGAGCGCCGCCGCCTCGCGCAGCCGGCGCGGACGCAGCTCCAGGCCGACCAGTGCCGCGAAGGTCTGCTCCGCCGGGCCACCGGCGGCCCGGCGGCGGCGGAACGCCTCGCCGAGGCTCACCACGTTGGGCAGCCGGCCGCTCGCCGCGCTGTCGACCACGTGGCACACCCAGCCCTCGACCAGGGCCAGGGCGGTCTCGAGCCGGGCCAGGGAGGCCTTCTGCGCCGGGCTGTCCTCCGGCGTGAAGATGCCCTCCAGCGCGATCGCCTGCATCGACTCCGGGTCGGTCGGGTCGACCCGGCCCATCGCCTCCTCGATCGCCTCCCGGTTGACCCGGATGCCGGCGGCGTACATCTCCACGGCGTTGAGCACGTGCCCGCGCAGCCACGGCACGTGCTGGAAGAGCCGCTGGTGGGCGGCCTCGCGCAGGGCGACGTAGAGGCGCATCTCGTCCTCGGGCAGCTCCAGGCCCTCGCCGTACGCCCGGATGTTGGCCGGGATCAGCGCGGCCGTGCCGGCCGGGCCGAGCGGCAGCCCGATGTCGCCGGCGGAGAGCACCTCCGCGGCGAGCGAGCCGAGCGCCTGGCCGAGCTGGCCGCCGAAGAGCGCGCCACCGAGGGTGGCGACCATCGACTGCATCGGGCCGAGCTGGGCGCGCGCCTCCGGCGGCACCAGGTCGCCCATCGCGCCGACCATCCGGCTGGCGACCGGGTCGCAGAGCTTGCGCCAGACGTCGAGCGTCTTGTAGATCCACTCGTTGCGGTTCCAGGCCAGCGAGGTCTGGATGCCCGAGGGCAGTGCGGAGGCCGGCTCCAGCCACAGGTCCGCGAGCCGCAACGCCTCCTCCACCGCGTTGCGCTCGAAGGGCGACACCGCCGGGTCGCCCGCGGCGGCGAGTTGGCTGGCGGCCACCTGCCGGGCCAGGTCCCAGTTGACCGGCCCGCTGCCCGACGCGGAGAGCAGGTGCTGCAACTGCGACATGAACTGCTGCATCTGCGCGGGATCGTTGGGGTCTGGTGGTTGCCCACCCGGGAGCGCGAAACCGAACGGAATATCAGGCACGACGTCTACGGTACGCGCGCCGCGCCCCAGGTAGCTGCCGCTGGCGTTGCGCTGAGGGCGAAGTCGCGATTCACCCACCGGAGGCCCCGATCCCGGTCGGTACGCTCTGCCGCATGAGACGTCGCGGCGTGACCGTCCTGCTCGGTGCTCTGCTCACCGCTCTGCTCAGCATCGGCGTGCTCGGCGCGCCCATCCCGTACGTGGTGCTCGGCCCGGGGCCGACCGTCAACACGCTCGGCAAGGAGAACGGCAAGGAGGTCATCCAGGTCACCGGCCGGGAGACCTCCACCTCCGCCGGTCAGCTTCGGCTGACCACGGTCGGGGTGCAGCCCTCGGTCAAGCTGCGCTCGGCGATCCAGGGCTGGTTCTCCGACGACGAGGCGGTGGTGCCCCGCGAGCTGGTGTACCCGCCGGGGGAGAGCCGCAAGCAGGTCGAGGAGCGCAACGCGGAGGACTTCCGGGTCTCGCAGACCAGCGCGGAGACCGCGGCGCTGCGGGAGCTGGGCTTCCCGGTGCAGGTGGTGGTCAAGACCGTCGCCGCCGACGGTCCGGCGGCCGGCGTACTCAAGCCCGGCGACGTGCTGACCTCGGTGGACGGGGAACCGGTCCCGTTGGCCGCCCGCCTCACGGACCTGATCAGGGCGAAGCCGGCCGGGACCGCGCTGAGGATCGGCTACACGCGCGACGGCGCCGCCGCGACGGCGGCGGTCACCAGCCGGGAGCAGGACGGGCGACCCCGCATCGGGGTGGAGATCGAGCAGCAGCAGCCGCACCCGTTCACCCTGAGCATCGACCTGGAGGACATCGGCGGGCCCAGCGCCGGCCTGATGTTCGCCCTCGGCATCGTGGACAAGCTGACCCCGGAGGACCTGACCGGTGGGAAGGTCATCGCCGGCACCGGCACGATCGACGACGCCGGCCGGGTCGGGCCGATCGGCGGCATCGCCCAGAAGCTGGTGGGCGCGAAGGAGGCCGGCGCGGTGGCGTTCCTGGTGCCGGCGGCGAACTGCGCCGAGGCCGTACGCAACCCGCAGCCCGGGCTGCCGCTGCTGAAGGTCGGCTCGCTGGACGAGGCACTGACCGCGCTGGAGACCATCCGCGCCGGGGGCCAGCCGACCCGCTGCTGACCACGAGCGCGGGCGTTCCCGGCGTGCGTGGCGGGCCCGCACCGGCCCCCCCTCCACCGACGCTTCCGCCGCGCGGCGCGACGCCGTGTGACCTTGGACCGACACGTTCAGGAACACCCCGTACTCTGGGTGCCTGGTCGGAGCCGATCACATCGAGCGTGCGGAGCCAACAGTGGTCATGAAGAGCAGCAGCCCCCTGCCGAGGATGAGCCGACGCGGTCGCGTCACGATCGGTGTCCTGGTCGGGGTGTTCGTGCTCTTCACCCTGCTCGGCTGGGGCGTCCAGGCGTGGACGGACTGGCTGTGGTTCGACGAGGTCCGCTACACCGGGGTCTTCACGGGGGTGCTGACGACCCGGCTGTTGCTCTTCTTCGCCGTCGGTCTCGGCATGGCGCTGATAGTCGGCGGCAACCTCTGGCTGGCCCAGCGGCTGCGCCCCCGGATGCGCCCGCACTCGCCGGAGCAGGCCACCCTGGAGCGTTACCGGATGCTGCTGAGCCCTCGGCTCGGCCTGTGGATCACGCTGGTCGCCACCGTGGTCGGCCTCTTCGCCGGGCTGTCGGCGCAGAGCCGGTGGAACCAGTGGCTGCTCTTTCGCAACGGCGGGGACTTCGGCGTGAAGGACCCGGAGTTCGGCATCGACGTCGGCTTCTACGTCTTCCAGCTGCCGTTCCTGCGCTACCTGCTCGGCGTGGGCTTCACCGCGGTGGTGCTCTCCGTGATCGGCGCGCTCGCCGTGCACTACGTCTTCGGCGGCGTCCGCCTCCAGGGCGTCGGCGACCGGATGACCAACGCCGCCCGGGCCCACCTGAGCACGCTCGTCGCGGTCTTCGTCCTGCTCAAGGCGCTCGCGTACGTGCTGGACCGGCGCGCGATGCTGCTGGAGTACGGCAACGGCCCCGTCTACGGCGCCGGCTACGCCGACGTCAACGCGCTGCTGCCGGCCAAGGAGATCCTCGCGTACATCTCCATCGTGGTGGCGATCGCGATCATCGTCTTCTCCAACGCCTGGATGCGCAACCTCGTCTGGCCGGGCATCTCGCTGGCCCTGCTGGGCGTCTCCGCCGTCGCCATCGGCGGCGTCTACCCCTGGGCGGTGCAGACCTTCGAGGTCAAGCCCAGCGCGAAGGAGAAGGAAGCGCCCTACATCGAGCGCAGCATCACGGCCACCCGCGCGGCGTTCGGCCTGGAGGCGGCCACCACCACGCCGTACGCGGCGAGCAACCTGACCCCGCCGGCGAGCCTCGCCACGGACACCTCCGTGGTGCCGAACATCCGGCTGCTCGACCCGCAACTGGTCTCCGAGACGTACACCCAGCGCCAGCAGGTCCGGCAGTTCTACGACTTCGGCGAGAAGCTGGACGTCGACCGCTACGGCGTCAACGGCAAGGTGCAGGACTTCGTGGTGGGCCTGCGCGAGGTCAACTACCGGCAGCTGACCCCCCAGCAGAACACCTGGATCAACCGGCACACCGTCTACACCCACGGCTACGGGCTCGTGGCGGCGCCCGGCAACCGGGTGGTCTGCGGCGGCCAGCCCTTCTTCGTCTCCGGCTTCCTCGGCGACCCGCAGGAGCAGCAGAAGGAGCAGGGCCAGCAGACGAGCGAGCAGTGTGCCTCGCAGACCGAGCAGATCGCGGCCAAGCAGCCCCGCGTCTACTACGGCGAGCGGATGGACGCCAGCGACTACGCGATCGTCGGCCAGAGCGACCCGGCGCGGAAGGCGGAGTTCGACCGCCCGGTCGGCGAGGGCGGCGAGTCCTACACCTACACCGGCGAGGGCGGCGTCGAGATCGGCTCGTTCACCCGGCGGCTGCTCTACGCGATCAAGGAGCAGGAGTCGAACTTCCTGCTCTCCGACGCGGTCAACGACAACTCCAAGCTGCTCTACGTGCGTAACCCCCGCGACCGGGTGGAGAAGGTCGCCCCGTTCCTCACTCTCGACGGCGACCCGTACCCGGCCGTGGTCGACGGTCGGATCCAGTGGATCATCGACGGCTACACGACGGCGGCGACCTACCCGTACGCCGAGCGCGTCAACCTCCAGGAGCAGACGGCCGACGAGCTGACCGGGCGGGGCACCTTCCAGCTCGCCCGGGAGAACGTCAACTACATCCGCAACTCCGTGAAGGCCACCGTCGACGCGTACGACGGCACGGTCCGGCTCTACGAGTTCGACGAGACCGACCCGGTGCTCAAGGCGTGGAACAAGGCGTTCGGCGGTGACCTGGTGCAGCCGAAGTCGGAGATCCCGGCCGAGCTGGCCGAGCACTTCCGCTACCCGGCCGACCTGTTCAAGGTGCAGCGCAACCTGCTGACCCGGTTCCACGTGACCGATCCCGGCGCCTTCTACTCCGAGACGGACTTCTGGCAGGTGCCGAACGTGCCGGACGCCCCCGACACCGGCCAGAAGCAGCCGCCCTACTACCTCTACACGCAGTTCCCCGGCCAGGAGTCGGCGCGCTTCCAGCTCACCTCGGCGGTCACCCCGAACGGCCGGGAGAACCTCGCCGCGCTGATCTCCGGGTCGTACGTGGACGGGCAGCCGAGACTGGAGGTGCTCGACCTGCCCGACCAGACCCGGGTCTCCGGCCCGGTGCAGGTGCACCAGTCGATGACCAACAACGCGAACATCCGGCAGCAGCTCAACCTGCTCCAGTCCCAGCAGGCCCAGGTGCAGTACGGCAACCTGCTCTCCCTGCCGTTCGGCGACGGCATGCTCTACATCGAGCCGGTCTACGTGAAGACCGCCGCGCAGAACGCGCCGCCGCTGTTGCAGCGGGTGCTGATGTCCTACGGCGACGGCGGCTCCTACGTGGTGCTGGCCAACAACGTGGCCGACGGCATCAAGCAGCTCATCGAGCAGGGCAAGCAGGCCGCCACCCCGGGCACCCCGCCGCCCGCCGGCGGGACCCCGCCGCCGCCCGGGGGCACCCCGCCGGGCGGCACCGCGCCCCCGCTGACCGGCGAGCTGGCCGAGGCGGCCAACCGCGTGCAAAGCGCCATCGCGGAGGTCCGGGCCGCGCAGACCTCGGGCGACTTCGAGCGGTACGGGCGCGCGTTGAAGGCACTGGACGAGGCGCTCACCGCCTTCCAGCGGGCCCAGCAGGCCGCCACCGCCCCGGCGTCCCCGACACCCGGCGCCAGTGCCCCGACGCCCAGCGCCCCGGCGTCCCCGGCGCCGGGCGGCAGCGCCTCACCCACTCCGGGCGGCTGACCCGCACCACCCTCGCAGCGCCCCCGGCCGACGGACCGATCCGGTCCCGACGCCGGGGGCGCTGTCACGTTCGCGACCACCGACCCGGCCCGGCAACCCGCCGTCCCCGGACGCCGTGAAGGAGGCGTACGCCCTGGGCCTGGCGGCGCAGGCACCGTCAAGTCGTGGTTGTCGTGGGGTGTCCCCGGGGTCGTTTTGCGGGGACGGGGGTCGGTGGGATACGGTATACGAACCGACGCGGGGTGGAGCAGCTCGGTAGCTCGCTGGGCTCATAACCCAGAGGTCGCAGGTTCAAATCCTGTCCCCGCTACCACATCGGAACGGCCCTGGACTTCAGTCCGGGGCCGTTCCGCATTTCCGAGCCACCCGCTACCCGACGATCACGCGGCTCGGGCTCGGGCTCGGGCTCGGGCTCCGGATCCTTGCCGCCCGCCGCCGCCCGCCGCCCGCCGCCCGCCGCCCGCCGCCCGCCGCCCGCTGCCGCGTGCCGCCTGCTGTCCGCCGCTGCCCGCCTGAGGGAAGACGGTGGCCTGGCCGAACCAGGCCACCCCGTGCAGGCGCCGTTTGCCGCTCCACGCCCGCCGCTGAAACACCTGCCGTCGCCCGCCGCTGCCCGCTGCCGCCGCCCGTTGGCTGGACCGGCGATCGTGCATTGCGTCAGTGCCGAGGCGGAGTGACTGACACCACGCGATCCGTCGGCGGACATCGGGCGGGGGGACAACCCGGCGGCGAGAACCGCGACCGGTCGCGCAGGAACGCGAACGGCCACGCCTGGCAACGACCGCACGGCCGAACGACCGAACAGCGGGCGTGCAGCGGCGTGATCAGGACGCCATGGACCTTAAACAGCCCGGGTAACGTCCATGGCGTCCTGATCACCAGGCACTCGTGCGAGAGAAGGCAGCACGCCCGTGCCAAATGAGACAGCTTGGAACGGGCCGCAGCTCAGAGCGGACCGGGACGTGCCATTGCCGCCACTGTGGTCGGGTGCCCGCCTTCCGCGCTCCGCTGGCCGCTGGCGCGCGGCGTGGGTCGGGCTGGGGCGACGGGTGCCTGGTGCCGAACTCCGACGCCGGTTTGCGCTGGTCAAGGCGGGGTCTACCGCAGGATCGGGGGTCCGCTGATCATCGCCCGCCGGAGTGCGCTAGACTTAACGAGCCGACGCGGGGTGGAGCAGCTCGGTAGCTCGCTGGGCTCATAACCCAGAGGTCGCAGGTTCAAATCCTGTCCCCGCTACCACGTTGAAAAGGCCCCGGAGATTGTCTCCGGGGCCTTTTCGCATCTCGCCACCGGCGTCGACGTGTCGCATCGGTCGACGACGGGCTTCTTCACCCCGGAGTGCAACGCACGCCGACGTGCGGGCCAACCGGCAAATGTGGCGGGCCCGGGACACCCGTGACTCCGTGCTCCAGGTGCTCGCGGTGCTGGGCGCGGGCTAGCCGGCGGACCAGCATCGGGCGCAGGCCAGCCAGCGGAACGGCGTCGGGCGGGCCGGCAGGAGTGGCCCGGGACATCCCGACTCCGTACTCCAGGTGCTCGCGTGCAGGGCGCGGCCGACCAACGGAACGGTGCCAGGCGTGCCTGGGCGCGGCGCGCGTTCCTCGTTGACCGACGTGCCGAGGTTGCGGTTGTCGGCGAAGATGTGGACATGTCTTCTTTCGGTAAGTGGTGGGGCCGGTTGACCGCCGTCCTCGGTGCGGTCGTGCTGTCGGTGTTCGTGCCCGTCGCGGCCTGGGCGTCCACCGGCACGGGTGAGCTCGTGGTGGAGGCCGCGCGGCGGCGGCGCGGTGGTGGCGGCTTCGGCTTCATCGGCCTGCTCTGCTGCCTGGTCGTGGTGGCCGGCGTCGTCTTCCTCCTGATGCGCATGATGCGCAACCGTCGAGGCGGCCCGCCGCGCTGAGGCGGCCCGCCGCGCTGAGGCGGCCCGCCGCGCTGAGGCGGCCCGCTGGCGCGCCGGTGTTCCGGCAGCGCGACGGTGCCCTGCCCTGCCTCGGCCGAGGCGGAGCAATCCGACCCGGCATCCCCGCCGGGGGCGGCCTCGCGGTGATCGGCCCTATCCGGCCAGCGCAGCGTCCGCCTGGGCCATGAAGCGGGTCGTCGCCGCCCGGGGGCCGGTCCTGCCGCCGCGGATGCTCTCGGCGGCCTCCAGCAGCAGTGCCCGCACCCGGAGGTGGCCCTGCGGCGGTGGGCTGGGCGCCGGTCCCAGCCGGGCGGCCAGTGCGGTGCCGAGGGCCGCCGCGCGCCGTTGCGCCGGCTCGGTGATGTTGCCCTCGACGTAGCTGCGTACGGCGAGGCTGGGGCTGAGCCCGCGCTCGTGACCGAGCGCGCTCCCCGCCTCGCCGTTGCCGGTCAGGAAGTTGATCACGTCCGCGACCAGGTCGGGGTGCCGGGTGCCGCGGAAGGCCGCCCAGTACATCGACGCCCGGTGCCACTGCGCCTCCGGGGGACCCGGCATGGCGGCCAGGCCCAGCTCGGCGTCGGTGAGGCGCTGGAGTTCCGGCAGCTGGTGCGACCAGGCGAACGAGGCGGCCGTCGCGCCGGTGACCACGAGCTGCTGAGTGGGTTCGCCGCCGTCGGCCTGCTCCACCAGGGCGGCGCTCGGGGTCGCCCGGCTGGAGCGGGCGCGTCGCCACAGGTCGAACCATTCGACAAGCGCGTCGGCGTCGAAGCCGAGCTGTCGACCGCGGTAGAACTCACCGCCCTGCCCGCGCAGCCAGAGCCAGAGCGCCCGGTAGTCGCCGGACGGGTCCATCGTGCCGGCCACCCGGCCCTCGCTCGCCCGGGTGACCCGCCGCGCCCAGGCGACGTACTCCGCCCAGGACATTCCCGTGTTCGGCTCGGGCAGCCGCAGCCGGCGCAGCAGCGTGCGGTCGTAGACCACGGCGGCGGCGGTCTGTGCCGCGGCGACGCCGACCGTACGGCCGTCGACCTGCCCGTACCGGACCAGGCCCTGGGGCAGGGTGCGCAGGTCCAGGCGGTGGTCGGCGACGTAGCCGCTGAGGTCCAGGACGATCTCGCGGCGGGCGTACTCGGTGAGCATGCTGTCGTCGAGCTGGATCAGGTCGGGCACGTTGCCGCCCGCGGCCTGGGTGGCCAGCCGGTCGTAGTAGCCACCGGCGCCCTGCCAGGTGACCCGGAAACCGACGCGGGGATTGCGGTCGGTGTAGAGCCGCAGCACCCGCTCGGTGAGTTCGGCCCGCTTCGCCCCGCCGTACCAGAAGACCGACAGCTCGACCGGCCCGGTCTCCACCGGGGCCGCCTGGCCCTCGGTGCACCCGGTGAGCCCGCCGGTCGCGAGCACCGGCGCACCCAGCATCGCGGCGAGCACCCGACGCCGGCCCGGATCCGCTTCGGCGCGGGGCAGCGGGGATCGGGCAACGGGCACGAAGAACTCCTGGCGGACCGGTGGGGCGGGCGGCCGGATCATTCACGCAGGCGCGCGCGAGGGTGTCAACGTACGTCCGGCCACACCACCACACCCCAGGCGTACGCATCGATGCCCGCAGCCACCGGCGGAGGCCGTGGCCGGCCCGCATGGTGTACTAGGGCGCGTGGAACTTCTGCACTCGGGCAAGGTGAGGGATGTCTACGCCGACGGCGAGGACCTGATCCTGGTCGCCTCCGACCGCATCTCGATCTACGACGTGGTGCTGCCGACGCCGATCCCCGACAAGGGCAAGCTGCTCACCGCGCTCTCGCTGTGGTGGTTCGAGCAGCTCGCCGACCTGGTGCCGAACCACGTCATCTCCGCCACCGACGTGCCGGCGGAGTTCGCCGGCCGGGCGATCCGCTGCCGGCGGCTGGAGATGGTCGCGGTGGAGTGCGTCGCCCGGGGCTACCTGACCGGCGGCGGCCTGAAGGAGTACCAGCGCACGGGCGCGGTCTCCGGCGTCGAGCTGCCGCGCGGGCTGGTCGAGGCGTCCATCCTGCCCGAGCCGATCTTCACCCCGTCGACCAAGGCGCCGATGGGCGAGCACGACGAGCCGATCACCTTCGCCGAGGTGGTGGACAAGGTCGGCGCCGAGACCGCCGAGCGGCTGCGCCGGATCACGCTCGACGTCTACCGCCGGGGCGCCGAGTTGGCCGCCGACCGGGGCATCCTTGTCGCCGACACCAAGATCGAGCTGGGCTGGGCACCGGACGGCACGCTGACCGTCGGCGACGAGCTGCTCACCTCCGACTCGTCCCGGTTCTGGCCGGCGGAGTCGTACCAGCCGGGCCGGGCGCAGTTCTCCTACGACAAGCAGTACGTGCGGGACTGGGCGGTCGAGAGCGGCTGGGACCGGCAGGGCCCGGCGCCCGAGGTGCCGGCCGAGGTGGTCGAGGCGACCCGGGCCCGCTACGTCGACGTCTACGAGAAGCTGACCGGCAACCGCTGGGCCTGAGTCGGAGGGCCGCCGGTGCCCGATGGACCGGGCGGCCTCGACCGACGCCGGGCGGCGTGGCGGTCAGTCCACCCAGTCGAGGGTGCGCTGGACGGCCTTGCGCCAGTTGCGCAGCTCCCGCTCCCGGTGCGCCGGTTCCATCGTCGACTCCCACTGCGCGTCGGAGCGCCACTGGCCGCGCAGCGTCGCCAGGTCCGGCCAGAAGCCGACCGCGAGGCCGGCCGCGTACGCCGCGCCGAGGCAGGTGGTCTCGGTGATCCGGGACCGGACCACCGGCACGTCGAGCACGTCGGCGAGGAACTGCATCAGCAGCCCGTTGGCGGTCATCCCGCCGTCGACCCGCAGCCGGCGCAGCGCCACGTCGGAGTCGGCGTTCATCGCGTCGACCACCTCGCGGGTCTGCCAGGCGGAGGCCTCCAGTGCCGCCCGGGCCAGGTGGCCCTTGGTGATGTAACCGGTCAGCCCGGCGATGACCCCCCGCGCGTCGCTGCGCCAGTGCGGGGCGAACAGCCCGGAGAAGGCCGGTACGACGTAGCAGCCGCCGTTGTCGTCGACGGTGCGGGCCAGCTCCTCCACCTCGGGGGCGGTGGAGATCAGCCCGAGGTTGTCGCGCAGCCACTGCACCAGCGAGCCGGTGACCGCGATCGCCCCCTCCAGCGCGTACGCGGCGGGCTGGCCCTGGATGCGGTAGGCGACCGTGGTGAGCAGGCCGTGGGTGGAGGGGACCGGGCTGGCGCCGGTGTTGAGCAGCAGGAAGCTGCCGGTGCCGTAGGTGCACTTGGCCTCGCCCGGCTGGAAGCACGTCTGCCCGAACAGGGCGGCCTGCTGGTCGCCGAGCGCGCTGGCGACCGGCACCCCGGCCAGGACGCCGGTGGCCTCCCCGTAGACCTCGGCGGAGCTGCGGATCTCCGGCAGCATCGCGGCCGGCACCCCCATCGCGTCGAGCAGCTCCGGGTCCCAGTCGAGGGTGCTCAGGTCCATCAGCAGGGTGCGGCTGGCGTTTGTCACGTCGGTGACGTGCCGGCCGGTGAGCTTCCAGATCAGCCAGCTGTCCATCGTGCCGAAGAGCACCTCGCCGGCCTCGGCGCGCCCGCGCAGCCCGTCGACGTGATCCAGCAGCCAGCGCAGCTTCGGCCCGGCGAAGTAGGTGGCCAGCGGCAGGCCCGTGCGGGAGCGGAACCGCTCCTCGCCGTACGCCTGGTCGAGCTCACGCAGCAGCGGCGCGGTGCGGGTGTCCTGCCAGACGACGGCGTTGGCCACCGGCTGCCCGGTGGCCCGGTCCCAGACGAGCGTGGTCTCCCGCTGGTTGGTGATGCCCACGGCGGCGAGCCCGGCGGCGTCGGTGCCGGCGGCGTGCAGCGCCTCCCGGACCACCCGCTGGACGTTGTCCCAGATCTCCTCGGCGTCGTGCTCCACCCAGCCCGGCCGGGGGAAGATCTGCCGGTGCTCCCGCTGGGCGACGGAGACGATCTCCCCGGCCCGGTCGAAGACGATGCACCGCGAGGAGGTGGTGCCCTGGTCGATGGCGGCGACGTACTGGGGGGTCACGGCAGCACCGTACCCGGCCCGACCGATCTTCGCCGGCCGGCGGCGGGCCCCGGCGGGGAACGTGTCCCGTTCACGTCCGTACGATGTGCGGACGTGCGTGACATCGCCGTCTTCAGTGGTACCGCCCACCCCGAACTCGCCGCCGAGATCTGTGCCCACCTGGATGTGCCGCTGCACCCGGTGCGGGTCTCCCGGTTCGCCAACGACTGCCTGGAAGTGCAGTTGCAGGCCAACTGCCGGGAGCGGGACGTCTTCCTGATCCAGCCGTTGGTGCCGCCCGTGCAGGAGAACCTGGTCGAGCTGCTGCTCATGATCGACGCGGCCCGGGGCGCCTCGGCCGGCCGGATCACCGTGGTGCTGCCGCACTACGCGTACGCGCGGTCCGACAAGAAGGACGCGCCGCGCATCTCGATCGGCGGGCGGCTCGTCGCCGACCTGCTCACCTCGGCGGGCGCGGACCGGGTGCTGGCGATGACCCTGCACTCGCCCCAGGTGCACGGCTTCTTCAGCGTGCCGGTCGACCACCTGCACGCGCTGCGCGAGCTGGCCGACCACTTCACCCGTTACGACCTGAGCAACACGGTGGTGGTCTCGCCGGACCTCGGCAACGCCAAGGAGGCGGCGGCGTTCGCGCGGCGGCTCGGCACCCCGGTGGCCGCTGGGGCGAAGCAGCGGTTCAGCGACGACCGGGTCAAGATCAGCGCGGTGATCGGCGACGTGACCGACCGGGACGTGATCGTGCTGGACGACGAGATCGCCAAGGGCAGCACGGTGATCGAGCTGATGGAGCACCTGCGTGAGCTCAGGGTCCGCTCGATCCGGCTGGCCTGCACCCACGGCCTCTTCTCCAGCGGCGCGTTGCAGCGGCTGAGTGAGCAGGAGGGCGTGCTGGAGATCGTCTGCACCAACACGGTGCCGATCCCCGCCGACAAGCGGGTGCCGAAGCTGGAGATCCTGTCCGTGGCGCCGGCGCTGGCCGAGGCGATGCGCCGGATCCACAACGGCGAATCGGTGAGCGCCCTCTTCGCCTGACCGCCCGGGACGCAGGTCCCGCCGGGGTCAGTCCCGGCGGTGGCGGCCGGTGTGCTGGGGGGCCGCGACGGCGGTGCTGATGCGGACCGTCGTGCCGCGCGCGCCGGTCTCCACGTCCATGCTGTCGCTCAGCTCCCGGGCCAGCCAGAGGCCCCACCCGCCGGCGGTGTCGGCGGCGGGGCGGCTCCGGTCGCCCAGCCGCTGCGTGCTGATTCCCTGCCCGTGGTCGGAGACCTCGCAGAACAGCTGGCCCGACTGCCGCCACAGCCGCAGCCAGCCCTGGCCGCCGCCGTGCCGGACCGCGTTGGTGATCAACTCGTTGACCGCCAGCACGAAGTCGTCCAGCCGCTGCCCGCCGAGGCCGGCCGCGTGCGCGCAGGAGGTGACCGAGTGGCGCAGCTCGGTCACCTGGGCCTGGTCGAAGGCCTCGGCGATGAGAAGGGAAGGTTCGATGGACACAACCGTACGCTGTGCTCCGGGTTCCGCATTCGTCATGGCCCCGTCCCGACAGCGGATCGTGGATGTTTCGCGGCATTTCCACCGTACGTCAGGGTTCCTCCGGGCGCACCCGACGGCCCACGGGACCGTCCCGACGGCTGTGGCATCGTGACGGGCGTGTCGACGCCGTCCGGTGGTTTCGAGGTCCCGCTCTGGCGGGCCATCGCCGTGTTCCGGGTGGCCTCGCTGGCGTACGTCTGCGTGGTGGCGCTCCGGGACGCCGACCGGTACGCCCACCCGTTCGCGGCCGGCGGCCTGGTCCTGCTGATGGCGGCCTGGACCGGCGTGACCGCCGTCGGCTACGCCCAGCCGGCCCGCCGAGGCTGGCCGCTGCTCCTGGCGGACCTGGGGGTCGTCGTCGGCATCATGCTGGCCACCCCGTGGGTGATCGGGCGGACGGCGCTCGCCGCCGGCGTGCCCAGCCTCACCGTGGCCTGGCTGGCCGGACCGGTGCTGGCCTGGGCGGTCTCCGGCGGCCGGCGCCGGGGCACGGTCGCCGCGCTGGCGCTCGGCGCGGTGGACCTCGCCACCCGCGAACGGATCGGCCAGTCGTCGCTCACCGGGACGATCCTGCTGCTGCTCGCCGGCGTGGTGGTCGGACACGTCGCCCGGCTGGCGGTGACCGCCGAGGAGCGGCTGCACCGGGCGGTGGAGCTGGAGGCCGCCACCCGGGAGCGGGAGCGGCTGGCCCGGGACATCCACGACGGCGTGCTCCAGGTGCTGGCGCTGGTGCAGCGGCGCGGCGCCCACCTGGACGGCGAGGCAGGGGAGCTGGCCCGGCTCGCCGGGGAACAGGAGGCCGCGCTGCGCGCCCTGATCGGCGGCGCCACGCCGGTCGCGCCCACCGCCCACGGCGGGCCGGTGGACCTGCGTGGGCTGCTCGGCCGGTACGCCTCGGCGACGGTCTCGCTGTCCGCGCCGGCCACCCCGGTGCCCCTGCCCGGGCGGGCCGCCCACGAACTGGCCGCCGCGACCGCCGCCGCCCTCGACAACGTGGCCCGGCACACCGACGGGCGGGCCTGGGTGCTCGTCGAGGACGAGGGGACGACGGTGACCGTGTCGATCCGCGACGAGGGGCCGGGGTTTCCGGACGGCCGGCTGGAGGAGGCCGCCGCCGAGGGCCGGCTCGGCGTCGCCCGGTCGATCCGGGGCCGCCTCGCCGACCTCGGCGGCACGGTGCGGATCACCTCCGCGCCGGGCGCCGGCACCGAGCTGGAACTGACCGTTCCGAGGGAGGGACAACCGTGACAGGCGTACGGGTGATGGTGGTCGACGACCACCCGATGTGGCGGGAGGGGGTGGCCCGGGACCTCACCGAGGCCGGCCACGTCGTCGTCGCCGCCAGCGGGGAGGGCCGGCAGGCGCTGCGGGTGGCCGCCGCCGCCCGGCCGGACGTGGTGATCCTCGACCTGCAACTGCCGGACGTCTCGGGGGTGGAGGTGGTCCGCGGGCTGCGCGCGGTGCTGCCGGAGGTGCGGGTGCTGATGCTCTCGGCCAGCGGCGAGCAGCAGAGCGTGCTCGACGCGGTGAAGGCGGGCGCCACCGGCTACCTGGTCAAGTCGGCCGCCCCGGCGGAGTTCCTGGAGGCGGTGCGCCGGACGGCGGCGGGGGAGCCGGTCTTCACGCCCGGCCTGGCCGGGCTGGTCCTCGGCGAGTACCGCCGGCTCGCGGCCGACCCGGACGGCGCCGGACAGGCCGCCAGCCGCGACGCCCGGGGCGCCGGCCCGGCGCCCCGGCTCACCGACCGGGAGACCGAGGTGCTGCGCCTGGTCGCCAAGGGGATGTCCTACAAGCAGATCGCCGAGCGGCTCGGGCTGGCCCACCGCACGGTGCAGAACCACGTGCAGAACACGCTCGGCAAGCTCCAACTGCACAACCGGGTCGAGCTGACCCGGTACGCGATCGAACGGGGCCTCGACGACTGAGGGCCGCCGGGGAACCGCCCCCGAAGGGTTCCCCGACGGCCCCCGGGCCGGTTCAGACCGAGTGCGGCGGACGCGTCTCGTGGATGGCCAGCTCCTCGGCGCTCGCGCCGCCGCCGGCCGAACCGGCGTCGTACGCCACCGAGTCGGTCTCCTGGTCGGTGTGCGCCCCCTCGTCCGGTTCGACGAGCCGGCCGACCTGGCTGTCGCTGACGCTGCCCAGCTTGCCGTGGTCGTAGAGGGACACCGGCGAGTCCGGGTCGGAGGTGGGGCCGGGATCCATGACGTCCGCGTCGAGCTGCGCCTGCGCCGCCGCCTCCTCGCTGTCGGCCTCGGCGGCGATGTCCGGGTCGACGGGGCCGGCGAGCGGGTCGTCGGCCGGGCGTTCGTGCTGCTCCCGGTCGAGCTTGTAGTCCAGCGACTCGCCGTCGAGCTGCTCCTCGGCGGTGTTCCCGTACCGGTCCACCGCCACCGGCGTCCGGTCGCCCGGCAGCTGGGCGGGCTCCGGACCGTCCGCCTCGCGCCCGGTCAGGACGTCGTCGTTGGCGGTCGAGTCGTCGTCGGCGGTGTCGGGCAGGCCCTCCGCCTCGGGGTCGGACACGGGGGTCGGGTACTCGTCGTCGCGCATGGCTGATCACTACCCACTGCCCTCCCGGCATAACCGGTGCCGCCCGTGGCCATCCGGGCGGAAGGGGCACGTCGGGGGACGCCGGGGCAGGAATCGGGGCGGCGGTCAGCCGAGGTGGGCGGTGCTCTCGTCGTCGGCGTGCAGCACGCACCAGACGACCTTGCCGTCCGGCACCCGGCTGCTGCCCCAGCTGCGGGTGACGGTGTCGATCAGCAGCAGGCCGCGCCCGCCCGCGGTGTCGAGCGGCGCCTGCCCGGTGAACGCCGGCTGGCGCGGCGAGTGGTCGCGTACCGCCAGGTGCAGCGCGCTCCCCCGGGGTGCCAGGCGGACCGTCATCGGCGTGTGCGCGTGGGCGACCACGTTGTTCACCATCTCGGTGACCGCGATGCCGGCCGGCTCGATCAGCTCGGGCAGGCCCCAGCGTCCGCAGCCCTCCGTCACGAGCTGCCGGGCCTGCCGGGCCGCCCCGACGGCGGGGGGAAGGTCGGTCTCGACCACCGCGGCCAGCGGCGCGGCGGCCAGCCCGGCCAGCGCCCCGGCCAGGGTCGGCCAGGCGGGCACCCCCTCGACGGCGCCGGTCGGATCGCAGAGCAGCAGGTCGGCGGCGGGCCAGTCGCGTACCTCCCGGCACACCTCGGCGAAGACGTCCCGGGCGGCCGGGTCGGCCACCCGCAGGGCGGTGAGGTCGGCGAGGACCGGGCCGGGTCGGCAACAGAACTGGGCGAGCAGGCCGTCGCGCACCACGTCGACGCCGGACCGGTCGAGTGTCCCGGTCAGCCGGAGCACGCCGGACGCCTCGTCCGCCTCCACCCGGCAGCCCGCGTCGGTGGACATGATCGGCTCCGTCCCGCCCTGCGGGCCGGGCAGCGCACCGTGCACCGTCCGCCCGGACCGCGCACCCGACCGCTCGGCCCCCGGCATCAGCGTTTCGTTCCCGCGCGGCGGGTCATCGCGGCCACCGTCCCGACGGCCGTCCCCGCCGCGGCCAGCCCGAAGGCGGCGGTCATCCGCACCAGGTGCCGCCGCCGGCCGTGCCAGCCGCCCTCGCGCCGCGCCGCCGCGTCGGCGTGGAAGACGTTGCCGGTGCTCTCCGGCCGTGGGGCGGGCCCGAACTGGGTGCGGTGCGCGTACCAGCCGAGGACCCGCTCGGCGAACGCCGGGGCGAGCCGCCACTGGAGGCCGATCAGCCGGGCGGCGCCGCCGGCGTACGCCTCGCGCCTCGGGCGGCGCAGCAGCCGGACGATCGTCTCGGCCACCACCTCCGGCGGGTAGACCGGGGGCGGCGGCACCAGCTCCCGGCCGCTGTGGTTGGCGGCGTGCCGGAAGAACGGGGTGTCGATGGTGGCCGGCAGCACCGTGCAGATGGAGATGTTGCCCCGCCCGGTGACCCGCATCTCCTGGCGGACCGTGTCGGCCAGCCCGCGGATGCCGTGCTTCGTGGCGTTGTACGCCGACTGGTAGGGCATCGCCACCTCGGCCAGCACGGAGGCGTTGTTGACCAGCACCCCGCCACCCGCCGCGCTCAGGTGGGGCAGGGCGGCCCTGGTGCCGTACGCGGCGCCCAGCAGGTTGACCTCCAGCACCCGGCGGAACTCCGCCACGGGGATCTCGTCGAAGAGCCCGACCGCGCCGACCGCGGCGTTGTTGATCCAGCCGTCGATCCGGCCGAACTCGGCGACCGCGCGGGCGGCGAGCCGCTCGACGGCAGCCGGGTCGGTCACGTCGGTCGGCACCGCCAGCGCCCGCCCGCCCAGCTCCCGGCACCGCACGGCGACCTCCTCCAGCGCCACTTCGCTGCGGGCGGCCAGCACCACGGCGGTGCCACGCCGGGCGAGGGCGTACGCGGTGGCCGTACCGATGCCGCTGGAGGCGCCGGTGAGCACGACGGTGGCGTCGGCGAGGCTGCGGGTGAGAGGCATTCCTGGCCCGTACCCCCGTCGGCAGGGGTCATGCGGCCGGCGCCGGTCGGATACTCGCGGCCCCGGATCGGGGTGTCGCCCGACCCGCAACAGTTGCCGTCGCGCAAGCACCCGCCGGGCTCTTCCCGATCTGCCAGGTTTCGGCTCCCGGGGGTTCGGTTAATGGGACCCTCTGACCGAGGACCACCGCTTGAGAAGATCGCATGGAGGTGACCCATGCGCGTCGGCCTCGTCTGCGCGCACGCCGGCCCGTCCAGGGGCACCGACGGCCTGACCGTCGGCACCCACCAGCACATCGCCCGGGTCGCCGCCGAACTCGCCGCGCGGGGCCACGACGTCAGGGTGTACGAACGCCGCGACGACCCGGCCCTGCCGGAGACGGCGACGGTCGAGGGCTACCGGGTGGAGCGGGTGCCGGTCGGCCCGGCCGCCCCGCTGCCCACCGCCGAGCTGGTGCCGCACGTGTCCGCGTTCGGCGCCTGGCTGGCCGAGAGGTGGACGGGCGACTGGCGTCCCGAGGTCGTGCACGGGCACTACTGGGTCGGCGGGCTGGCCGCCGCGCACGCGGTCCGCGAGACGGACATCCCGGTGGTGCAGACGTTCCACTCCCTCGGCGTCGAGCAGCTGCGCCACCTCGGCCGGCAGTACGACGGGCCGGGGGAGCGGATCCCGCTGGAGCGGGCGCTGACCCGGGCGGTGGACATCGCGGTCGCCCAGTGCAACGACGAGGTCGACGAGCTGACCCGGATGGGGCTGCAACGCGCCTCCGTGGCAATGGTGCCGGCGGGCGTCGACACCACGCAGTTCCACCCGGACGGCGAGGCCGCCCCCCGCGACCAGCGGGCCCGGATCCTCTCCGTCGGTGGGCTCTCGGCCGGGCACGGCCAGGAGGACCTGATCCGGGCCATGCGACTCGTCGGCGACGCCGAGCTGGTGATCGCCGGCGGCCCGCCCGTCGGGCAGCTCGCCAACCACGCCGAGGCCCGGCGGCTGCGCGAGCTGGCCGAGCGCAGCGGGGTGGCCGACCAGGTGAAGCTGGTGGGCGCGGTGCCGCACGAGCAGATGGCCACCTGGTACCGCTCGGCGGACGTGGTCGCCTGCACCCCGCACTACTCCTCCGCCGGCCGGGTGTCGCTGGAGGCGATGGCCTGCGGGGTGCCGGTGGTCGGCTACTCGATGGGCGGGATCGCCGACGCCGTGGTCGACGAGGTCACCGGCCGGTTGGTGCCGCCGGGCGACGTCCGCGCGCTGGGCGTGACGCTGCGCCGGCTGCTCGCCGACAACGCCGGGCGGTTCGCGTACGGGCACGCCGCCGTCGACCGGGTGCGGTGCAGCTACACCTGGGAGCGGACGGCGGGCGCGCTGGAGCGCCTCTACGAGCGGGTGGTGAGCCGCCGCAAGCCGGTCGAGGCGGCCTGACCCGGGCCGGCCGCCCCCGGTCCGGCTCAGAGCGGGCGACCGGGCGCTCCGACGCCCACCATGCGCCGGTCCCGTTCCCCGGCCACCGCGTGGTGGTGCTGGGGCTCGGCGTACCGGGTGAGGCCGATGACCGCCGCGAGGGTGACCAGGAACCCGACCGCGGCGAGCCACTCCCGCCCGGGCCAGATCTTGTCGTTGAGCAGGAGCAGGCCGACGATCGCGGCGGGCACCGCCCCGGCGGCGTCCATCGCCGCCACGGCGGCCGTGGTCGAGCCGCGTTGCATGGCCAGGCCGAGCAGCAGCTGGCCGACGACCGAGTGGACGATCAGCAGGTAGAGCAGCGGATCCTGGACGAACGCCTCCGGCGTCGGGGCGGAGGCGAGGGGCCGGGCGGCCACCGCGGCGGCGGAGAACGCCAGCCCGGCCAGCGCGCCGAGCGCCACCGAGCCGGGCGCCCCGTGCAGGCGTACGGCGAAGAAGCCGATCACGGCGATCACGCCGAGCGCCACCGCCAGGGCGATCAGGCCGGCGGTGCCGAGCGGCTTGGCCGGCGCGGGCTCGGCGGAGAGCACCAACGCGGTGATCCCGGCGAACAGCAGCACCAGCAGGGCCACCTCGGCGGCCGGCAGCCGCCACTTCAGCACCAGCACGCCGAGCAGGGCGGTGACCCCGAGCCCGGCGGCGACGCTGGACTGCACCAGGAACAGCGGCAGGTCCCGGCGGGCGAGCAGGGCCAGCACGAACCCGGCGACCTGGCAGCCGAGCCCGACCAGGTACGCGCGGTGCCCCGCCAGCCGCAGCAGCAGCCCCGGGTCGAAGGAGTGGTGCACGGTGGTGCGGGCGGCGGCCACCGACTGGAGCAGGTTGGCGACGCCGTACGCGACGATCATGGCCGCGAGGAAGCACCAACCGGAGGAAACCACTTGGCGAGGATAGAGGCTGCCGGAGGTCAGTGCTCGGTTGGCCGACCCAGCCGGGCGAGGATGTCGGCGTGCAGCGCGCCGTTGCTGGCCACGGCGCTGCTCTCGGTCCCGGCGTCGCCTGAGGGGGCGGGCCGGCCGGCCAGGTCGGTGAACGTCCCGCCCGCCTCGGTGACGATCGGCACGAGCGCGGCGACGTCCCACAGCGACAGCTCCGGCTCCACCATCACGTCCAGCGCGCCCTCGGCCAGCAGCATGTAGCCGTAGAAGTCGCCGTACGCCCGGCTGCGCCAGGTGTCCCGCATGAGCTGGAGCATCGCGTCCAGCCGCCCGGCGGACTCCCACCCCGTCAGCGACGAGTAGCAGAAACTCGCGTCCGCGAGGTCCCGTACCGCGGAGACCCGGACCGGCGTGCCACCGGCGGCGTCCGGCCCCGCGTACGCGCCCTCGCCGAGCGCGCCCCACCAGCGGCGGCCGAGGGCCGGCGCGGAGACCAGCCCGGCGACCGGGCGGTCCCCCTCCAGCAGCGCGATCAGGGTGGCCCACACGGGCACGCCCCGGATGAAGTTCTTCGTGCCGTCGATCGGGTCGACCACCCACCGGCGACCGTCCGGGCCGCTGGCGGGCTCCTCGCCGTACTCCTCGCCCAGCAGACCGTCGGCCGGCCGGTGCACGGCCAGCAGCGCCCGGATCTCCCGCTCCACCGCGGTGTCCGCGTCGGAGACCGGGGTCAGGTCGGGTTTCGCCTCGACCCGCAGGTCGAGCGCGCGGAACCGGGCCGTGGAGACGGCGTCGGCGGCGTCGGCGAGCAGGTGGGCGAGGGCGAGGTCGTCGGCGTACCCGGGCATGCCTAGACGGTAGCGACGCCCGGGTCAGGACCCGGCGAGCGGGTCGCCCGGGTTCCGCTGGTCGGGTTCGCGCGCGTCGCCCTCCCCGGACCGGGAGGCCAGCAGCCGGCGGTACGAGGCCAGCCGCCGCGCGTCGGCCTTGCCGGCGGCGACCCAGGCGTCCAGCCCGCAGGCGGTCTCGTCCGGCGTGTGCGGGCAGTTGGCGGGGCAGTCGACCGTCCCCTCGACCAGGTCGGGGAAGCCGTGCAGCAGGCTGTCGGCGGAGACGTGCGCGAGCCCGAAGCTGCGTACCCCCGGGGTGTCGACGATCCAGCCGGCGGGGGCGTTCCCGCCGTGCGTCGGGTCCCGGGGCAGTCGCAGCGCCACCGCGCTCGTGGAGGTGTGCCGGCCCCGGCCGATCGCGCTGACCGTGCCGACCGCCCGGGCGGCGTCCGGCACGAGGCGGTTGACCAGCGTCGACTTGCCCACCCCGGAGTGCCCGACCATGACCGAGATCCGCCCGGCGAGCAGGTCGCGCAGCGCGTCGAGGTCGGAGTCCGGGCGGATCAGCACGTACGGCAGCTCCAGCTCGGCGTAGTAGTCGAGCACCGCCTCGGGGCCGGCGAGGTCGGCCTTGGTGAGGCAGAGCAGCGGCTCGATGCCGGCGTCGTACGCGGCCACCAGGCACCGGTCGATGAAGCCGGTGCGCGGCGGCGGGTCGGCCAGCGCGCTCACGATGACCAGCTGGTCGGCGTTGGCGACGACCACCCGTTCCAGCCGTCCCTCGGCGGTGGTCTCGTCGTCGTCGGCGGTGCGCCGCAGCACCGACGTCCGCTCGGCGATCCGGACGATCCGGGCCAGCGCCCCGGCCGCGCCGGAGGTGTCGCCGACCAGGCCGACGCGGTCGCCGACCACCACCGACTTGCGCCCCAGCTCCCGGGCCCGCATCGCGGTGACCAGGGGCGCGTCCGGCGCGGCGTCGGGCGGCACGCACGTGTAGCGGCCCCGGTCGACGGCGATCACGAAGCCGTCCACCGCGTCGGAGTGCCGGGGTCGGGTGCGGGTACGCGGGCGCGACGACTTGCCGGGCCGCACCCGGACGTCGTCCTCGTCGTACTCCCGCCGTCTGGTCGCCAGGACCCGCCCCCCGTCGTGTCAGCTCTTGCCGGTCACCAACGCCGACCATAGTGCCGGAAACTCGGGCATGGTCTTCGAGGTGCACGCCACGTCGCTCAGCTCGATGCCGGGGACGGCCAGGCCGGCCACGGCGGCGGCGTGCGCCATCCGGTGGTCGTGGTAGGTCTCGAACACCCCGCCGTGCAGCGGCCGGGGCCGGATCTCGAGCCCGTCGGGGGACTCGGTGATGTCGGCGCCGAGGGCGGTGAACTCCCGCGCCAGCGCGGTCAGCCGGTCGGTCTCGTGGCCGCGGATGTGGCCGACGCCGGTGAACACCGACGGCGAGTCGGCGAGCATGGCCAGCGCGGTGAGCGCCGGGGTCAGCTCGCTGACGTCGGAGAGGTCGGCCTCGATGCCGTGCACCGCGCCGGTGCCCCGGACCGTCAGCCCGTCGGTGGAGAGGGTCACCTCGCCGCCCATCCGCTGGAGCAGCGAGCGGAGCTGCTCGACGGGCTGGGCGCTGCTGCGCGGCCAGCCCTGGAGGGTCACCTCGCCGCCGGTGACCAGGGCGGCGGCGAAGAACGGCACGGCGCCCGAGAGGTCGGGCTCGATCTCCCAGCCGCGCCCCGTCAGCGGGCCCGGCTCGACCACCCACACGTCGGGGGTGCCGTCGTCGACCGCCGCGCCGGCGGCCCGGAGCATCTGCACCGTCATCCGCAGGTGCGGCGCGGAGGGCACCGGCGGGCCCACGTGCCGGACCACCACGCCCCGGTCGAAGCGCGGCGCGGCCAGCAGCAGCCCGGAGACCAGCTGGCTGGAGGCGGAGGCGTCGATCACCACCTCGCCGCCGGCCACCCGCCCGGCGCCGAGCACGGTCAGCGGCAGGCTGCCGGTGGCGGGGGCGTCCACGCGGGCGCCGAGGGAGCGCAGCGCCCCGATCAGCGGGCCGAGGGGCCGGGTGCGGGCCTGCGGGTCGCCGTCGAAGGTGATCCGCCCGTCGGCCAGGCCCGCCACGGCCGGAACGAAGCGCATCACGGTGCCGGCCAGGCCGACGTCGACGTGTGCGGGGCCGACCAGCGGGTGGGGGCGGACCAGCCAGCGCTCGTCGTCGCTGATCGACATGTGCGCGCCCATCGCGCGCAGCCCGGCGGCCATCAGCTCGGTGTCCCGCGCACGCAGCGGCCCGGCCAGGGTCGACGGTCCGCCGGCCAGCGCGCTCAGCACCAGGGCGCGCGCGGTCATCGACTTGGACCCGGGCAGGCGCAGCGTCGCCGCGACCGGGTCGGAGGCGGTCGGAGCGGTCCACGGCTGCGGCGGCCGGGTCGCGATCAGGTTCCCCACGGTTACATTCTGCCGCGTCCGACGGCGGGTGGCGCCGGCCGGCACGTGTCCTCCCGGTCAGCGGGACAGCCGGGCGGCGCGCGGCGGGTTAGCGTGTGCGGCATGTGCGGTAGGTACGCGACGACCCGGAGTGCGGGCGACCTGAGCGCGCTGTTCGAGTCCCAGGACGAGACCGGCGGCGGGGTCGGCCCCGACCACAACGTCGCGCCCACCGACCCGGTGCCGCTGGTGCGGATGAGCCCGGAGGGCCATCGCGCGCTGTCGGTCGGCCGCTGGGGCCTGGTCCCGTCCTGGTCCAGGTCGCCCGCGGGCGCCGCCCGCATGATCAACGCCCGCGCCGAGACGGTCGCCACCAGCCGGGCGTACGCCGGGGCCTTCGCCCGCCGCCGCTGCCTCGTCCCCGCCGACGGCTGGTACGAGTGGGTCCGCGCGGCCGACGGGCGCAAGCAGCCCTACTACATGACCCCGTCGGACGGCTCGGTGCTCGCCTTCGCCGGCATCTGGTCGGTCTGGGACGGCTCCGGCGGCCCGTTGCTGACGTTCAGCGTGCTCACCACCGCCGCGCTTGGCGAGTTGGCCGAGGTGCACGACCGGATGCCGCTGCTGCTGCCCCGCGACCGCTGGGGGGCGTGGCTGGCGTCGACCGACGAGCCGGCGGGCCTGCTCGCGCCGCCCGCGCCCGACTGGCTCGCGACGCTGGAGATCCGCCCGGTGGGCACGGCGGTGGGCGACGTGCGTAACGACGGGCCGCAGTTGACCGAGAGGGTGCCGCTCGCCCGGGCCGCCGCGCCGGATGAAATGACGCTCTTCTGACAGTCCGACACATTGTCGGGCGTGATTTGCCAGAGTTGCGGGCGAATCGTCGCCCCGACGTTCACCCATATTCGCCGTGAAGTCTTGTCCCGGTGTCCGGAAGTGCGATACAACACAGCGCCGGTAGTGGGCGCGACTCGCACGGGGCGGACGACGCACACCGATCTTGCCGGTCCCACGGGGGAGGTGGGTGGATGACACGGGCACGAATGCCCCGGCCGCACGAGGTGGCCACCGCACGACGGGATCCGCGGCTGTTGCGGGCGTTGCGGGAGCGGCGACAGGACGAGGCGTGGCGCACCAGGGGAACCTGCCAGAACGTCGACCCGGAAACGTTCTTTCCGGCGCCGAACGAGCCTGCCGACGCGGCCGTCGCGCTCTGCCGCAGCTGCGACGTGCAGGGATCCTGCCTGGCCTGGGCGCTTGACGTGGGTGACTGCCACGGCGTCTGGGGCGGCACCACACCGCGCGAACGGCGGGCGATGCTGGTCGCCTGGCGCGAGGAGGTGCAACCGGATCCGGACGCCGCCCGGGAGGCGGGTCCGCCGGTCCGGGACCGGCTGCTCACCCTGGTGCCGCTGAGCTGACCGTCGACTGAACCGGTCGCAGCCGGCCCGCCACCTCGGCGGGCCGGCTGCCCGTCGTGCCCCGGACACCGCAGAATGGGCCGATGCCCGAGGACGACGACGTACCCACCCCGCGCGGGCCCGCCCGGGTCGACACCGACCTGCCGGCGGGTGCGCCGAGCGCCCTGCTGGTGCTCGGGCACGGCGCGGGCGGCGACGTCGACGCCCCTGACCTGCGTGCGCTCCGGGACGCGGCGGTCGACGCCGGGCTGGTGGTGGCCCGGGTGACCCAGCCGTACCGCGTCGCCGGACGGCGTGCGCCGGCACCGGCGGGGCACCTCGACGAGGCGTGGACCGCCGTGCTCGCCGTGCTGCGGCAGCGGCATCCCGGCGTACCGCTGCTGGTGGGCGGCCGGTCCAGCGGCGCGCGGGTGGCGTGCCGCACCGCGCCCGCGGTGGGCGCCGCCGGGGTCGTCGCGCTCGCGTTCCCGCTGCATCCGCCCGGTCGCCCGGAGCGGTCGCGGGCGGCGGAGTTGGCGACCGGCCTGCCGACGCTCGTGGTCAA
Organism: Micromonospora sp. NPDC049060; assembly: GCF_040649055.1. Classification (NCBI taxonomy): domain Bacteria; kingdom Bacillati; phylum Actinomycetota; class Actinomycetes; order Micromonosporales; family Micromonosporaceae; genus Micromonospora; species Micromonospora sp. NPDC049060. Next base: position 1,684 of record NZ_JBEZEV010000074.1, on the reverse strand, counting down.
CGGCGACCGTGACCCGTTCGGGGTGCCGGAGCCGGGGCCGGGGGTGCAGGTGGTGACCCGCCCGGGGGAGCGGCACGACCTGCGGGGGGACCCGGCCGGCACGGCCGCCGTGGTGCGCGACTGGCTGCGCGGGCGGGGCTGGGCGCGAGGCTGAACGCCACCCCGCCGTCCCCGTCGCCCACGCGACCGGGACCGGCGCCCGCGTGACAGGGGTGCGGGCGCGCTCCGGCGGCGGACGCCGGGCGCTCCGGCGGGCCGTGTCCGCCTGCCGCAGCGGTTCGTTGCATCGGATGGCGCCAAACGCCCGGTTCGGGCGGGCGGCGCCGGTCCTCCCAGGCCCTTCCTGGTCCCAGCGTCGGCCTCCGCCGGCGCCGGGACCAGGAACGGGGGAGGTGAGCGGAATGCCCCGCCCCGTCGGGGGCGTTGCACCCCCCGGGACGACATTTCTGGCGAGGGGGGAGACCGGTGCCGACCGAGACGCGGGTCCGGGAACGGGACGAGCGGGGAGCGCGGCAGTTGCGACAGCTGCTGGGCGGCCCGGACTGGCCCGCGGTGGTGCCGCCGGTCGGCCCGGCCGCGGTGAGCACGCACACGGTGAGTACGAGCACACCCGCCGGAAGTGAATCTGCGGGCACGTCCGTACGCGTATCCTCGGCGGGACAGCATCCGACGCGAGGGGATGTGCGGTTGACCACCGAGAAGACGGACGAGCGCAGGGCCCGCTTCGAGCGGGACGCGATGCCCTTCGTCGATCAGCTCTACGCTGCCGGGCTGCGGATGACCCGCAACCCGGCGGATGCCGAGGACCTGGTCCAGGAGACCTACCTGAAGGCGTACGCCGCCTTCCACCAGTTCGAGCAGGGCACGAACCTGAAGGCCTGGCTCTACCGGATCCTGACCAACACCTACATCAACTCCTACCGCAAGCGGCAGCGCCAGCCCATCCAGGCGCCGACCGACGAGATCACCGACTGGCAGCTCGCCGAGGCCGAGTCGCACACCTCCAGCGGGCTGCGCTCGGCCGAGACCGAGGCGCTGGACCGGCTGCCGGACAGCGACGTCAAGGAGGCCCTCCAGCAGTTGCCGGAGGAGTTCCGCCTGGCCGTCTACCTCACCGACGTCGAGGGCTTCTCCTACAAGGAGGTCGCCGACATCATGGGCACGCCGATCGGCACGGTCATGTCGCGTCTGCACCGGGGCCGGCGTAATCTGCGCAAGCTGCTCGAACAGTACGCCGCAGAGCGGGGCTTCAGCGCCGCGGCGTCGAAGAAGGGCTCGACCGCTTCCGCCGGCCGGGAGGTCTGACATGAGCTGTGGAGATCCGCACGAGACGGATTGCCGCGAGGTCATCGCGGAGGTCTACCTCTACCTGGATCTGGAGTGCGCCGAGGAGCGGCGCACGCTGATCCGGCACCACCTCGACGAGTGTGGCCCGTGCCTGCGCGAGTACGGCATCGAGCAGGAGGTGCGGGCGCTGGTGGCCCGCTGCTGCGGCAACGAGACCGCGCCCGACCAGCTGCGGGAGCGGCTGCGGCTGCGCCTCACCGAGCTGGTCGTCTTCGAGGGCACCGAGTCGAAGGAGCTTGCCGACTGAGGTCGGGCCGGGTGCGGCAGCCGACCGAGGTCGGTGGGAGGGCTTCCGCAAGGTGCACGTGCTGCGCGGCGTCGAGGAGATCGACGCCGC